>PYEQ01000175.1 GCA_003017785.1 filamentous cyanobacterium CCP5
AAGGCCGTTGAGCAGGGTGATGTCGGTACCGGGGCGAATGGCCAGGTGCAGGTCGGCGGCCTTGGCAGTGTCGGTGCGGCGCGGGTCAACCACAATCAGCTTGACGTGGCCGTTGCGCTTGTGGTGCTTGCGCAGCCGGTTAAACACAATCGGGTGGCACTCGGCGGTGTTGGTGCCGATCAAAAAGGCGCAGTCGGTGGCCTCCAGGTCGGCGTAGCAGCAGGGAGGGCCATCGGAGCCAAAGCTCTGAATGTAGCCCGCCACCGCCGAGGACATGCACAGCCGCGAGTTGGCGTCGAAGTTGTTGGTGCCCAGGCAGCCTTTGACCAGCTTTTGGGCCACGTAGTAATCTTCGGTTTGAAACTGCCCCGAGCCATAGACGCAGATGCCGTCCGGTCCCATCGTGTCGCGCACGGTTTGAATGCGGCTAGCGATCGCATCCAATGCCACATCCCACGACACCCGCTCAAAGGGGGCGTCGAGCGAGGCCCGCAGCATGGGGTACTTGAGCCGATCGCGATCGAGCGACTCGGCCACGGTGGCCCCTTTGACGCACACCATGCCCTGGCTGGAGGGATGGGCGCGATCGCCCCTGGTCTGCCACAGCGGGTTTCCCTGGGCGTCGCGGTTGGTGGGCCGATTGGGCTGGGCCGGAGGTAAGACTTCCAGGCCGCAACCCACGCCGCAGTAGGGACATAAGGTTTTGGCGGGGTCAGTCATAGAGGGGTGGATGAGTGGGAGGGGGGATGGGTAGCGGTCCCTGAGCGGAGTCGTTTGTCCTGTGGACAGGCTTCGCCAACGCGTTAGCGTCTCCCGTAGGGAGAAAGGGGGTGGATGGGTAGGTGAGCCCTGGATATCGCTTGAGCTAGGGGGAACAGGTTTAAGGTTTTTGTGGTTGGGATTGTTGCCAGTGCTTCATTTCTTCGGCGATAAAGTGGTTGACCAGGTCGCGGTAGAGGGCTGCGATCGCATCACCGTTCAGCCCTTCCTCCTCGGCCCAAAGGCGGCGCTGCTGGAGCATGGACTCGAATCGCTCTGGCGCTTTGACCGCAGTCTCGCTGGTTTTGAATTTAGCCGCGGCTTTGACGTAGGCAAAGCGCTGACCCAGCAGAGCAATTACCTGGCGATCGAGGCGATCGATTTCGGCGCGAATGTCGGCCATATTCTGGCACTGCTCAGGAGTATTCATGGCATCAGGATGAATGTGGATTAATGCGCCACTGTAGTCCATTAGCCGCAGGGTGGCCACTGCCCGCCATCAACCTATGCTTGCTTTCTCAAGGATTTTGGCCGTTGGGGCAGGTTGGTTCTGCTGCCGCCGCTGCTCAACTTCACCGTGCTCCTTCAGCAGCCTCGCTAGCCGATGGCGCATGAGAATGCCGGGGCGATCGCTGGCCATGTGCTGCTCAGCCTTAATATCCAGCGGTACATCAAAATCAGTGCCCTCTAAAATCGCTTTGTCTTCCAGGGTGACAGCCCGATCGAAGGCGATGATGTCGGCGGCGCTGGCGTCGGCTTCGGAGTCATTACGCAGGCAAAACTGCACCAGCTGAATGGAGGAATCGCTAATCGGAGTCGCCGCCGTGAAAATCAGGTGAACCAGGCCATTCGGGTAGGCAATTTTCAAGGTGCGCAGAAAGGGCAGGTACCAGGTGCCCTCGCTGATGCGGCAGGTGCGAGTGTCTCTCATTTGCAGATTGCGCTGCTGCACCTCGGAGTTTTTCACCGGCAGCACGTAGGTCATCCGCAGGCCCGACTCAGTTTCTTCAAAGCTGTCTGGGGCCGGGGGCACTGGTTCTTGCATTACCCCAAAGGTGTCGGCGTGGACGAAGTGGGGATGGGCGTTGTCGAAGGAGTTTTCCATCAGCCGCAGTCCGGCGCAGTTCCACGGCTCGTAGAATTCGGGAATCAGCCGGTAGCTGGGGTCGGAGGCTTCAGGAATCACCGGAATGTCGGCGATGGGTTCTTCCAGGCATACCCAGGCATAGCCGTAGCGGCTGGTGCAGCGATAGGAAGGCACCCGGTATGTGGCAGGAATCGGCGTTTTAATCTGGGGCACATCCACGCAGGTGCCGTGGCGATCGAAGCTCCAGCCGTGGTAAGGGCAGCGAATACAGCCCTCGATCACGGTGCCTTGAGAAAGTCGGGCAGACCGATGGCAGCAGCGATCGCTAGCCGCCGCCGGCAGTCCGTCCCCATCCAGCCAGATCGCTATAGGTTCTGCTAGCAGCACAAACCGCTGTGGCCTCGATCTCAGCTTCTCTAAAGGCACCACCGGGTACCAGAATCGCCGAAATACCGGATGTTCAGTCACCATCATTGGAACGTCCCCTTTTCAATGCTGCAGGGGCGCCCGGCGGGCGCCCCTGCGAGTGCCTATTCTAGGGTGCCTAGGTCGGAGGGAACCTGGCGTTCTTCTAGGGGCGGCAGGTATTCGCTGGTAAATACCTCATCAATGTCAGGGGTTTCCGCCAGGCCAAATCCGGCGACGGTCTGGGCGATGGACTCTTTCAATCGCTCCGGATCGACATCGCCAAGGCCAATTTCCTGGACCTCTTCGTTCACCAGCAGGTCTTCCAGGGCAATGCTGAGGCGCAGCTTTTCGCCATCACGCTCCATCAGCTCGTCACCCATGGCCATGACGCTGTCGAGGCCCATGGTGGGATCGGCCAGGGTATCCTGCATGCCGCGAATATAGGCCTTAATGAAGCCCCGCACGACCTCTGGGTTTTCTTCCAGAAAAGATTCCTTCACCAGAATCACATTGCCGTAGAAGTCGAGGCCATTGTCGGTGTAGTAAAAGATGTCGAGATCATCCTGGGATTTGCCCCCTTTCACCAGGGAGGGCATCATCGAATAGATAAAGCCGCTGATGGCATCGACGTTGCCCTGGAGCAGGAAGCTTTCCCGCAGTTTCGGCTCCATGGTCACCCACTCCACCGAATCAGGATCAACGCCCACCTGCTCAGCCAGTACCGGCCACAGGCGTCGAGGAGCATCTCCAGCGGGAGCCCCCAGTTTCTTGCCAGTCATGTCCTGCACCGACTTGATGCCGGTTTCTTTGAGAGACACCAAGGCAAAGGGGGCTTTGTTGTAGGGCACGGCCACCACAATCAGCTTTTCGTCGGGGTTCTGCTGGTTGAACTCGATCATCGAGTACATGTCGCCAAAGCCCATGTCGTACTGGCCTGCGGCGATTTTGCTGGCGGTGTCGGCGGAACCATAGCCCCGCTCAAAGGCTACATTTAAACCCTCTTCGGCAAAATAGCCTCGTTCCATGGCCAGGGTCAGGGGTGCATCCACCCCCTGTAACAACCAGGACAGGGTGAACTTAACGTCGGTGAGGTCTTCGCTGGCGGGTTCAGCGGCGGTTTCTTCTGTAGCCGCTTCTGGGGCGGCGTCTTCAGCAGTGGGAGAGTCTGAAGAACAGGCCACCACTCCAAACAGCGCCGTGAGAGACAGGGCCGAAGCGGCGATCGCGCGGGAAAAAAGCTTTGACTTCATAGGATTTAAGTGACACAGCGTAGGGTTTTCTGAGTGCAGGCGGAGGAGAAACACTACTGCGAACGGCATGGCTGAGTTCACGTAAACCTTGTCCAGCTCGCAAACTGTCATTTCTCTTTGGGAAAAACTCCAGTTCTGGACTTGGACAGGGTTTAGTATTCAGCCCGGCTAAGGTTTTTATGATTCGCCAAGGTGGCCCCGGGGACTGTATCTCAAAATACTTTTGGCCCATGACCGTCCAGGAAGCCTGTTCCCTGGCTTTTCACCGATCCTGAAGGGATTACTGTAGTCCCCTCGGCCTTAGAAGAAATCGGTTTGACCCGTGTACGCAGTCTTACCTCGGCTCAAGTTGCCACCTTGCAAGCCCCGGGAGCAGCGGGGCGATCGCTCCCTTAAACAAACAACTGAGTTACGTTACCAGAATAGTCTTTGCGGTCAACGTCAATGTTGGGAAGGTGACTGATGGGATCGGCTGATCGCCTACATTTGCGACTTCATTAGTAGGCTCCATCAGTCAGGGTAGGATGGGCGATCCGGCCATTTGTGAATCTGCAGTTTGGCGTCAGCCACTGCCGGCAATTAGATAGGTGAATACGTCTTGAAAGTGGAGATTTCGCAGCTCTGGCGGCGGCAGAATGGGTTCTGGTCCTTCAATCACGATGGGAATGATCGTGGGCAGCTGATCGGGGTGGATGCCCTGGCATTGGAGAGCATAGCGAGCTTCTTTTAGCACCCATTCAGAATTTTTGGCCGCGGCGGACCAGAACAGTAGAAACAGGTCGGCAGCGGCGATTTTCTCGTATAGGCGCTGCTCCCAGCGATCGCCCGGCTCTAGGCTCAGCACGTCCTGAAATACCTCAATGCCCAGCCGTACTAGGATTTGTACTCGCTTAAGTACCTCCTGACGATCTTTTGAGCAGTAGGACACGAAGGCATGGCGAAAGGCCTGGGCCGTATCGCTAATGGGAACCGGCTCTGGATCTGGCTGTTGGCTGACGCTGAGCTTGAACTTCAGAGTGCCAATGGGTACCCGCTCTAGGCTGACGATGACGGTGCCGATCAGGGTCTTATGGGGCAACGTCTTAGGAACGGTAACGCCGAAGTCTACGGAGGCCGCTTCTTCCCGCCAGTTCAAGGTCTGAACGGGAGTATCGACGCTGAGGCCGGGAATGGTGAGCTGAAAGGTGAGATCGTCCCACTTCATTACCGGCAGACTGAGGGTCTTGGTGGTGCGCGGCGCGGCCTCATCATCAATCTGCTGGGCCTGCTGGACTACCTGCTCAAAGTCCTCGGAAAAATGCACGAAGACCTGCACCAGAAACATGTCGTTGAGGGCGATGTGCTTGGGACCAAAGACGCTGCAGTCCACAGTCCGCACCTGGTTACGCCCGTTCGGATTGATTTTCCGTATCTCTACGCCCCTGGTTGGATCGGTGAAAGCGCTCATTCTGGGCGCTGCCGTCGGCTGGGCCGCCAGCTGAACCGCTTCTCGCTCTAGGGGCTGCTGATAGAGGCGCTGCTGTAGTGGATGGGGTTCAGATGGAGTCTCAAAATAGGGCGCAGAACCTCTGGCACTTGGCCCCACAAGACGCGGTGGGTCCTGTTTCGCAGCATTAGGGGGTAACTCAGGTACTGAAGACGAGTTCTCCTCCGATGGTGGCCATTGCGGAGCGCTTGGGGGCAGAGCAGTGGGGGGACTGCCCCGTTGTGGAATAACATTGAGCCTTTCTTCTGGGGGCATTTCAATCCAGAAATCCCGCAGAACAGTGCCGCAGTTCTCGCTAGTGACATGCAGATTCAAAAGTGCCGAGAGCTTTGGAAACAGTGCTTGCTCAATAGTCTCTATGTCCTCAGCCTCTAGGCTTCTCCCGCCGGTTGGCAGCTGAGGTAGCTCGGGTACTTTGCCCTGAAGTCTTGCTAGCAGAATGAGAAACTCTGTTATCGTCAGCGGCTTCTCTGAGGCGGCGCCTATGAAGCTATTTAAGAAGCTCACAATTTCTTGCGCTTCTTGGGAGGAGGGAAGAGGCATCGGTAGGGATTCCGAATGGTATGTACAAAAGCCGCAAATTCTGCGAGTGTAATCGCATTTTTGCGCTAGGCCTCAAATAACTAATGAATTTTATGCAGTCACAAGGCCATCTGAGACTATCCGTAATAATTCCACCGCCCTGCAATGGCATATCCCCCCACCCATGGCATGTCATGCCTGGACATAAGCTGTCATCGCCCTGCAACGCGATCGCTCGCGATCGCAACCCCATATCCACCCCCTACAATGCCAAAGTGGCACAGCTGTTTAGATGATCTGTCACACTGCATGGCAAGCAGAGCCCTGTGTTTTTAAAGCAGCGTCCTCTGTTTAGCAAAGCGTCACGCTGTTGACTCAAACCTCTAGGCCCATCGGCCACCATCAATTTCTCTCATAGATGTCATCGACCCCACCTTTAGTAACTTTTAGTTCCCCTGCCTAGACTGACGATATGCAGTTAGCAAGAGGTCACACCGATGACGATTTCCACTTCTGTTTCTCGCCGGTCCCAGCCAGAAAAGCACCAAAATGCTCTGCTGGTCACCCTGAAAAAATTCTGGCAGTTTAGCAACTTCTACGGCGAATACAACACCATCGCCCCTAAAGATCGGCGCAACTACGTGGAATCTTTGGATCAGGAATAGTGCTAGGCGACGGATATCTTTGCCCCACGCCATGCCCATGCTCAATCCCTTGAGATAGGCTACTTGATACACACATCTCGGCCCTCACCCCCAAGCCCCCTGGGCAGGCGGCGCCAACAGTCCCCCTCTCCCAAAAATGGAGGCAACATGGGGCTTTCCAGCTCCCCTTCGCCCGCTCTGGAAGAAGGGGTTGGGGGATGAGGGGAAAGCCTGAGCAGCAAGCGTTTCAGGACTTATGTGTACTTAGTAGCCTCCTTTTGGAGGAGGAGACACAGACTAATAGAGTAGAACTTCGCAATTACTCGGCCATTTTGCCTGCTCTCTCGATGGGCTTCAGACTCAGCTGCCCTCAAGCCTCTCCCCGCAGATGAGCCAGAACGGATTGGGATAAAAACGGTAGAATAGCTTGGTTCTGACTGTGCTCGGGGCCTTCGGTAAATACCACCAGTAGATAGGGCGGGGTGTCAGGGGCCTCAATATAGGCGGCATCGTGGCGAACTCGACTGGTGATGCCTGACTTGGACCAGATCTTAGCGGTTTGAGGCAATCCCTCCCCTAAATAACCGCTGACCTGATTCTCGGGATGGGCCGCCAGGCTAGCGGGATCTAGGCTGCGCTGCATCAGCTCCATCATCGCCTGCGATCGCGCCGACGATACCGATACCCCGCCAACAATGCTGTGCACCAGGCGAGCCACGGCCTCCGTTGTCAGCATGTTGCGGTTGTCGTAGTGCTCGCCGACAAACATCCGTTCCCGACCATAGGGACCGTCACACCAAGTTTTTTGGTTCATGTTCACAGTCGCCAGCTCTGGCCACTGCAGAGACTGAAAATAGCGATTGACGATGTTGCGCTGGTACTGCCAGGTCTGGAACGGGCCCGCTGACAGTTCAGGGCCGCTAGTGGTGCCGCTGAGGATGTCCATCACCAGCCCGGTAGCATCGTTACTGGAATCGACAATCATGTCGCAGATGGCGCGATCGAGCTCCGCCGACGTCTGGATCATGCCTTGTTCTAGCCACTCGTAGACTGCGACCAGGTAAAACAGCTTCACTACGCTGGCCGGATAGATCCGCTCGACCCCGCGATAGCTAGCGCCCCGGGGACGATGCTGCCAGAACTCCTCAGCGCTGAGCGCTCCCCCGGTATTCACCACGTAGGGAGGGTCGTAAATAATCCAGGTGACGGCAATTTGGTTTTGGGCCAGGGTCGGAAATTTAGCCCGGGTACGCTCAAGCAAGGACTTTAAGGTCTGATCAAGATCGGCATCGACTTGAAAAAAAGGCATAGGGCAACGGTCAGCGTGAATTTTCTAACAGTATTCTCACCCCTAGATTGGAGCGAATTTGAATTGTAGAAAGGGAACGGCCAAAAACCAGTCAAAGACCATGGCCGTTCCACCCCAGGGATTGAGGTGGTTGATTATCGGGGCCTTTATATTAAAAACCATGTAGATAAATGAGAAGGTCCACGGTTCACCATGGCATCTAAGCGGCCCGACCCGGCTCTAGCTCCCGACACTATCGATCGCGTCATTGAAATGGCATGGGAAGATCGCACCCCCTTTGGGGCGATCGAGCTCCAGTTTGGCCTCTCCGAATCGGAGGTGATTACGCTTATGCGCAGACAGCTTAAGCCCTCTAGTTTTCGACTGTGGCGCAAGCGAGTCAGCGGTCGCAAGACCAAGCACCGTCAGCTACGAGAATTTACCACCGGGCGATTTCGATCGCTCAATCAAAAGTCGTAGCCTGCTTCACCCTATTGTGTTTGCAAGTTGTATGTTTGCAAGGTTGTGGATTTTAGCAGGGCCGGTTGCCAATGCGTCGTAGCGAGAACAACAGCAGGTAGCCTGCAGACCCTTCAAAATTAGGGTCTTCTATGAATGTAAAGCTGTCAGAACACCCAAGACTTGCGAATGATTGTTGAGACGTCCATCCCGCTGATTGATTTCGCGCCTTTTCTCAGTAACGATCAGGCTAGTCAGCAGCGCCTGGCCGCTGAAATTTTCCGGGCCTGCCATGAAGTTGGGTTCATTTATCTAACCAATCACGGCATTCCCCAACCATCGATTGAACGGGCCTTTGAGCAGTCCCGGCGGTTTTTCAACCTGCCCCTGGCTAAAAAGCAGGAAATCGCCTGGTCCAGTGAAGCCAGCAATCGGGGCTATGTCGGCATCGAGCGCGAGCGACTGGATGAAAATCAGCCGGGGGATTTGAAGGAAGCCTTTAACGTTGGCAAAGAAATTTCCCCAGCGGAGGCTGAGGTACGGGGAGCCGCCTTGGTGCAAAACCGCTGGCCTGAGGAAGAGCCCGAATTTCAAGCGGCCATTAGCGAGTTCTTTGAGGTCTGCGCGACTGGGGCCGCCAGGGTGTTTCGGGCCTTTGCG
>PYEQ01000176.1 GCA_003017785.1 filamentous cyanobacterium CCP5
GTAGGGGTAGCACCGGGATGAGCCAGGCGTATTGATAGAGGGTTTCGATAGATTCCATTGGATATGCCTACTCCTCAAGGTTTCAGCGGATTGGCCAAAAACCGCTTACATTTTGACATACCCTTAGCGAACGAAAATTCGTCTGATGGACGATGTTGGGCATTTCATGATGTTTACAGGGAACAACTGAGGGCCGATGGGAGACGATCTCGATCGCGCCAAACTCTCATCTAGCAAAGGCTTTTGTGTTTTCTTGTGGCCTGGCAGCGTCATGATTAAGAAGCTTTTCTAATCCGATGAGTTCTTGCTCACCATGCAAAGCCCTTATCAATAAAGCTTTAAGGATTGAGCTGCTTCAATTTGTCTTCCGCCTGCTGTAACAAAACTTGAGCTTCATCGTAGGCAGTCGTCCCTGGTTCTACCTGCTCAAGGGCATTGATCACAGACTGCAGCTGAGCGGATGTCTGCTGTGCCGAGACCCGATCTGATTGCTGCACCAGCTGCACCGAGCTATCCTTGGCGACATTGAGCGCCTTCACGGAGGCCGTTTCAGCGGCGATTCTGATTTCAATCTGTCCCAAATTGGCGGTGTATTGGGCGAGCAAGGTCTGGGCCGTCACATAGCCGGGATCTTCAAGGGGAACGCTCTCTAGGCGCTGAATCGCTTCTTGCCAGAGCTCGGCAACATTCTGCCAAACAATCACCGAATGGGGCGGGTTGGCAGCCGTTTGAGCCGCCTGAGCCGCAAACGCCTGGGCTACGGTTACCCTGTCGCTGGTGCGTCCACCGCCAGACAGCATGCCACTTACCTGAGCGAAATCTCGCTCATAGGCAGCTAGCTTAGTGTTGGCCATGCGTCCGGCTAGGGTCTCATTGGGAATTTCATTCAGCTGATCCATACCCACCTGCCAGCGGGCCACAGCCTGGGCTTGCTGCTGGTCAGATTCGGCGGACTGGTAGGCTGCTTTAGCTGCTTCGACTTCGGCCGTGGCCGTTGCTAAAAGCGTCAGGGCATTCTCTTCCTGAAAAATAATTGCTTCATTGCGCCCAATCAGCTTGCGGGCGTTCTGAAACTCGTCATAGGTGAACCGCCAGGCACAGCTGAAGAACGAGCAGTAGCCCCGGGGATAGTAACCCAAAAACCAGACGGGTAGCTGGTCGAGATGATCCTGAGCCTGCTCAGTTTTGTCGGCCCCGAGATCGATATCCTGGGGGCTCGTGGCTCGATTGACCAGCTGGTCGGCCTGCTCTACCAGGGCGATCGCCTGACGATAGTTGTGATCCATCCGAATGTAGCTGGGCAGTAGCACCAGGGGCACCGTTCTGGCGACCGGCCAACGAATCATCGGATAGGGCAGGTTGAGCACCCAGATGCCGCCAGCCAAAGTGGTCAGGGAGGCCAGAGCAATGCCTAAACAACCCAGGCCCCAGATGGTTCCCTTGACGGCTTTTCCTTGTTTATTTGCTTTGGCGGCCTGTTTTAGAACCGGCTCGCTGAAGTTGGGGAAAATATCGATAACCGCCTCGCGCATCTCCTCGATGCTGAGAGCAGGCCCCTCAGCCTGACGGAATCGATTAAGCCGTTTCAAAACAATATCTACTCGGACTTGTTCCGCAGGATTGGGGCAGAGGCGGTGAACTTCGGTGGCAAGAATCTGATAGGCGCGATCGCAGAGGCGGGGCATAAATACTCGACTGAATTTGAGCTAAGGCTTAGTCTGCCCAATCAGGTCTCTAGGGATGAAGCCCAATAAATTGCTCAGAGTAGATCCGATCGCTAGAGCCTGTTTCGGGGGAATTTTTCGTACAGTATCGAATTTGCCATCCATCCAAATAGATACTCCCTAGGGTGGCTTTGACCGCTGGGTAAGTCAGCTGATTCAAGTAGAGGTTTGCATGAACGAGAGATCAGTAGATACCGCCGCCTGTTTAGTCGGAGGAGCCGTAGCCGGGGCTGGCGTCACGGCTTTCTTGACCAACGCTGGGCTGACGGTGGGCACTGGCGTCCTTAGCGTTGGCATTCTGCCGATTGTGCTGACCGGGGCTGTGGTCGGGCTGCTGGTCTACAGCACCCATCAGAAATAGTCCAGACGAACTGCCTAGACGGGCATTGGCTAAATGAAATCGATCTCAGCACCAGAGCGAGTGGTTGAATAGACAGGCGGGCATTTAGCCGCTGCTTTGATCATGAGAGTCGACGTCATGGGCGAAATCATCCACACCACGGGCTCCCCGGAAGACAACATCATTCTGTTTGAGATGGGCTCTACTGCCGGTAGCCTGCGGGGCGGCCTGCTCAAACCGACGGAACTAGCCACTAAATCTGCCCAGGCTTTGGGGCAGGCCATGGGAACTATCCACGCCCTAGCCAATCGCACCGCCGAGACCATTGACCGCCTCCCTCAAAAGCCAGCGGAGTTTGAGCTGGAGTTTGGTATCAAAATCGACGCCGAGGCCGGAGCCCTCGTTTCTAAAGTCGGGAGTGAGGGGAATCTGCGGATCAAGATGGTCTGGAAGGCGTAGTCATCGACCCGGTAATTCTGACAGGTCATTCTGGTCAGTGGCTAATCACCTCGATTCTGGCTAAGGGAGAGCCAGGAGATGGGGAAAGTGGTCAACGGGCAGGATTCGCGGGGTGAGGGGCTAATAGCGTACGGGCACCTGCCGTTCGGCCAGATGCTGTTTGATTTCGGCGACGCTGAGCTGGCCATAGTGGAGCAGGGAAGCCAGTAACGCGGCTTCCGCCTTACCCTCGGTGAGGGCGGCATGGATATGATCGCAATTGCCTGCTCCGCCCGAGGCAACCACGGGAACCGGCACCGCTTCGGCGATCGCCCGCGTCAGTACCAAATCGTAGCCCGCCTGGGTGCCATCGGCGTCCATGCTGGTAAGCAAAATTTCTCCGGCACCCCGCTGGGTCATCTCCTTAGCCCAGGCCACGGCGTCGAGGCCGGTGTTTTCTCGACCGCCCCGCACGTAGACATCCCAGCCAGGGTTTTCTGAACTATCTCGACGACGGGCATCGATCGCCACCACAATGCACTGGCTGCCGAAGCGATCGCTGGCCTGGTTAATCAAATCGGGGTTGCGCACCGCACCAGAGTTAATGCTGACCTTATCGGCCCCGGCTCTTAATAGCTGCTTGATAATGTCGACGGAATTTATCCCCCCGCCCACGGTCAGCGGAATAAACACCTGCTCAGCGGTGCGATACACCACGTCGAAAATAATCTCCCGGTCTTCATGGGTGGCGGTGATGTCTAAAAACACCAGCTCATCGGCCCCGGCCTCGTTATAGACCTGGGCCAGTTCCACCGGATCGCCAGCATCTTTCAAATCAACAAAGTTAATTCCCTTGACCACCCGTCCGGCTTTCACATCCAGACAGGGCAAAATTCGTTTTGCCAGCATCAATTTTTCCTCATCCCATTTGACTGACACGGCAGTGCCGATGTCCCTGCGGTCTGTCTGTTTGGAATCGGGGTTTTTGAAAGCGGATTTGGCATGACCGGCTTCCCCATCTCCCCCATCCTCCCTGGCTTCCCACCGCCAGCCGCAAGAATCTACACCAAACCCCATCCACAATAGCCCACCGGTCGAGACGCTGATAAACTATGGACTGGTTTACATTCGTTGATATTTGGCGTGGGAGAGCCGGGAATGACGTTAGAAATTGGACAAACGGTGAAGGTAGCCCGTCTGCGGGATCGGGTTAATCAGGATGTGGCTGGCCGCCTGGGACAAACGGGCGTCGTTGAAGGCTTTAAGATGACTGACGGGAGCGGCGTTGGCGTCGTGGTGAAGTTTGACGACAGCTTTACCACCTGGTTTTTCGAGGACGAGCTGAAGTCCCAATAGGTCTTACTGATAAATGGCACTGATTCTGACATTCCTGGGTAAAGGCGGTAGCGGTCGCACGACTCTGGCGATCGCCACGGCCAAGCAGCTTGCCCGATCTGGCCAGCGGGTTTTGCTGGCCCTGCACGATCCGGGTCCGGCCCCGGCCCTGCTGCTAGGGCATGAGCTCAGCCTGGAGCCTAGCCCAATCGAGCCTCAGCTGTGGGCCATGCAGTTTCAGTCAGCGCCGCTGCTGGAGCAGGGCTGGCAAGAGATTAAGGCCCTAGAGGCCCAGTACCTGCGGACTCCCCTATTGAAAGCGGTCTACGCCCAGGAACTGGGGGTGCTGCCCGGAATGGACAGTGCCCTCGCCCTCAACGCCCTGCGCCAATACGACGGCAGCGGCGACTACGATGCGATCGTCTACGACGGTCCCGGTGACCTGCAGACCCTGCGCATGTTAGGAATGCCGGAAATTCTCGACTGGTACGCCCGCCGCTTCCAGGCGGTGTTTCAGCAGTCGGATTTGTACAAGGCGATTTCGCCGTTTTTGCAGCCGTTGTCAGCAGCAGTGTTAGCGGTGGACTGGTCCAATAGCCTGATGGATCAGTCTACGGGGCAAGTTCGCAACATTCTGGAGCAGGGCCGAGAAGCCGTCCACGACCCAAATCGGGTAGCGGCAATGCTGGTAACGACTCCAGAACCAGCGGCGATCGCTACCGCCCGCTATCTGTGGGGCAGCGCCCAGCAGGTAGGCCTGACGGTGGGCGGCGTACTCGTCACCCAGGGGGATGCCAGCAGCTTAGAGGCGAGTCAGTTTGCCCCCCTGGCAGTCAACGGCGTGCCCGCGGTAGCCAATGGGGACTGGCAGCCCGTGGTGAATGCCCTGCCGGATGTGAAGTCTCTGGCCTTGGCGGCGCCGCGATCGGTGGAAATTGACGTAGCGGCGGGCACCGTGCGGCTGTTTTTGCCCAGCTTTGACAAGCAGCAGGTGAAGCTCAGCCAGTCGGGTCCGGAGGTGACCATCGATGCGGGCGACCAGCGGCGCAACCTGTTTTTGCCCCAGACTTTAGCGGGGCGACCCGTACAGGGAGCGAAATTCCAGGATCAGTATTTGACGATTTCCTTTGGTTGAATGACTTCGGCTAAATGGGGTCAAAAAGGCTCGGGAGCATTGCTGACGAGCCTTGGAAATTTGTTTTTTGGAAGTGTCGAATGGCAGGTGAGCAGGCTGACGAAGACGATGATTAGGGGTGAAGCGTCATTTGTCCTGTCCACTGCCATGATTGCCCTTGCACAAACGGCGATCGCGACGACAATTACTAAGATTGTGACTAGCGATCAACAGGTTTGACGAAGCCCAGATCAATGTTGGGGGGCATCAAAACGAGTGGTCGGTCTGCTACAGAGTTAGCCACCGACAATAGCTTAGCTGCAGCCGTGACCAGAACCTTGCGCCGCGATCGCTAAACCATGGGCGGCGTGAATATTCGAAGTTACTCTATGACAACGATGAATTGCATTGACAACTTAAAGGGTTAGGGCGATCGCATCAACGATGCAGCCCAGCGATAGAACCTGGTGAGCGATCGCATCGCCATATCGCCGCCCCAACATAAACAGTTGCACCGCCGCAATAAAGCGTTAGGGCGATCGCACTTAAGATGTCTGGCATGACATCAACGTGTTGCGCTGTTGCCGCAAAGGATCAGGGACTTACACCAAAGGTGCAGCGGTTGATGGGAGAGCCGTGTCGTCTAAAACTAAAGCTGCCATGCCTGGATAAGACGTTGTTGCTTTCTCTTGGAAAGGCTGCATAACGACTACGCTCCCTTAGCCCCCATGGGGCGGCAGCTCAAAGACTCGTTGCTCCTCTGGAGCCGTTACGTGAACAGGGAGCAATCCACTCAAGAGGCAATTCGCTCAAGAAGCAATTCGCTGGCGGAGCGGAGCCGAAGCCAGCAAAGCCCTTGACGGTATTAAGCTTCACGACGCGGAGAGGCTTTGTAGCAACGTTGACTTGTTTCGGGTGGCCGGATAGGGTAGATTGCTGACTTAGAGCTGTGAGCGTGCAGCTTGGTTTCCCAAAATTTGGTCAGACGCCACTGGCAGGTGCTACCAACACCCACCAGCGGCTAACCTCTTCGACAGGAATCAGCTGTCTCGGAGGCTAACCTAGTTTAGCCGTCCCGAACTGCGCCACGTCTGGGGCGGCCAAGTTTTGGGTTTCTTCCCAGTCAATACCAAGGAAAGGAACCCGATTATGTTGTGTAGGCCATTTTTGGCGTCGTCTGCCCGCGAGGGTGAGGCGACCAGTCCGCTGCTGCTAGCCAATCCGAAGACCCAGCCAGAACGGGAGCGGTTACTGCATCTGGTGATTGGCTCCCCCGAGGGAGTGCGGTCTGTGATTCATGCGTTGCATGTGCTGCGGTATGCGGAGCAGGCCACGTGGAGTCAGGCGATCGTCATTCCCCAGGCAGGGATGTTGATTACCCCAGAGCAGGGAGAGGTGTTTAGTCTGTTGAGGCGCGATATACCAAGAGCCAGCTAGGGGCGATCGACAGTTGCATTAGTGGAAAGCTAGCTCCCTGGATTCTCAGAGAATTCAGGGAGCTTTTCGGTAATGATGAATTCAGTTCCTTTTAGGATGATCGATCAGGGTGGACTATCAAACACTCGTTTTCTCAGGCCACGCTGTTAAGCAGATGTTTCAGCGTCGGATTAGCCGAGATGAGGTGAAGGCTGCTGCTGCGGTTGGGGAAGCGATCGCTGAATATCCCGAGGATCGCCCTTATCCCAGCTATCTTATGCTGGGGATAGTAAATCAGCGCCCGATTCACGTTGTTGTGGCTAAGGATGCTGAAACCCAAACGGCTTATGTTGTCACTGCTTATGAACCCGATCTCAACCTGTGGCAACCTGATTTCAAAATTCGGAAAAGACCATGAACTGTGTAATCTGCAAGCAAGGACAAACCCAGGCTGGGTTGGTGACGGTCACGCTAGAGCGGGAGGGGGCAATTGTGGTGTTTAAGCGGGTGCCTGCTGAGGTTTGCGAAAATTGTGGTGAATATTACCTCAGTGATGAGGTGACGGGGAAGTTGCTAGAGCGGGCAGAGGAGGCGATTTCCAGCGGTGCTGAGGTTGAGATTCGTCGCTATGCCGCTTGAAGCCGTTGGTTTGCTGGGATGCAGGCGATCTCGATTCCGGAGTCAGGGATGCTGATTACGCCAGAGCAGGGGAGGTGTTTAGTCTGTTGAGGCGCGCGCTCTCTAAATCCTTCGCTCCATAAGAAGGGTAAAGGCTTTACGGAGTAATTACTTTACCGAGGGAAAGATCAGTTACAAGTTAAGCACAAGCACCCGGCTTAGCGATCGCCCTTTCCCATCGCCCCCGTTATGTCTCGTCTCCTCGTCGCGCAATATCAAACTGAAGTCGATAATCTCATCCGCTATGGCGGGTCGCGCAACGAAGCCAGCATTCGGCGGGCATTTGAGAACTTGCTAAACCAGTACTGTAAGCCGCGCAACTACATGCTGGTGCCCGAACTGGACTTCAAGACCAAGTTCAACACCACGGTACGCCCCGACGGCACGGTGAAGGATGCCATTCGGCTGGAGCATGGCTGGTGGGAGAGCAAAGACGAATTCGACGTGCTCGACTTAGAAATCGAGAAGAAGTTTGAGAAGGGCTACCCGGACGAAAACATTTTGTTTGAAGACTCCCAGACTGCCGTGCTGATTCAGCATGGGCGGGAGCAGTTGCGGGTGTCGATGGGCGATGCCGATGAGCTAGACGGGCTGATCGCCACCTTTGTCGATTACGAACGGCCCGAAGTGCGGGACTTTCGCACGGCGATCAAAGCCTTTCGCGACGACATTCCCCACATTCTCGATGCGCTGCGGGATGAGATTAAAAAGGCCGAGCGGGAGAATGAGCGGTTTCGCGATCGCCGCAACGCCTTTCTGGAAGTCTGCCGCCAGTCCATCAACCCGGAAATTGAGATCTTCGACATCCATGAGATGTTGATTCAGCACATTCTGACGGAGGATATTTTTACCAATATTTTCCATGAGTCGCAGTTTCACCGCGAAAACAACATCGCGCGGGAAATCTCGGAAATTCTCGCGACGTTTTTCACCGGAGCGACCCGCAAGAACACCCTCAAAAGCATTGAGCACTACTACGCGGTGATTCGCCGCAAGTCGGAAAACATCGCCAACCACCACGAAAAGCAGAAGTTTCTCAAGGCGGTGTATGAGAACTTTTACAAGGCGTACAACCCCAAAGCGGCGGATCGGCTGGGCATTGTCTACACGCCGAATGAAATTGTGCGCTTCATGATTGAGAGTGCCGATTATTTGACCCACAAGCATTTTGGCAAGCTGCTGAGTGATCCGGGGGTGGAGATTTTAGACCCCTGCACGGGCACAGGCACCTATGTGACGGAGCTGATTGAGTATTTGCCAACCGATAAGCTGGAGCACAAATACAAGCATGAGATCCACTGCAATGAAGTGGCGATTTTGCCCTATTACATTGCGAATTTGAATATTGAGTTTACCTATCAGCAAAAGATGGGGAAGTACGAGGAGTTTAAGAATATCTGCCTGGTGGATACGCTCGACCATTGCAGTGCGGCAGGCCACCAGTTTGACCTATTTGCCATGAGTGTGCAAAACACCTCTCGCATTCAGCAGCAGAACGATCGCACC
>PYEQ01000177.1 GCA_003017785.1 filamentous cyanobacterium CCP5
AGATGTGTATAAGAGACAGGCCTATACCCTCCGCATCGCCACCACTCGACCTGGATACGACGAATACTGTCGCCACCGGGTTGATATTCAGCGTCGAGTCAGAGCCTGGGCTAAAGCCGCCGAGTCCTACTACTGGCCGTTTGGGAGCGACCCCAAGCGGCAGGGAGACTTGCACACCGAAACTACTGCCCCCTTCAACCAGCAGCTCTCCGAAGCCGCCCAAGAGCGAATCAGCGCCACGGTGCAGCAGCTAGAGGAACTGGGACAGCTGCCGGAGGCGATCACGGCCAGAGCGATCGCCCACCAGGGCCGCATCGCCCTAAGGACTCTCTATAAGAACCTCCCTCCATAGCATCCCGAGCATCAATCTGCACAGGTGGAAATACCAGAGCCAGATACAGCGGTTTTAGGGAAGCCTGAAAAGATAGAGCCAGATCGCCCAATCCCTAGCCAGAATAGGAAATTTCCAACCTCCCCAAGTTTTATGAAGGGTGAGGCCGCCCCGCAGGGAGAAGCTGGTTCGAAACAGCAGCGCAGCGATCCGGGTAGGGGGGTACGGGGGGATGAATTGCGTTTTCCCCAGGCGGCAGAACCAGAGCCCCTATACTTCTTAGATGACTTTGCCCAGGAATGCCGTCGGCAGCTGCAACGATTGGGTTGGAATGCGGCCCAGCTGGTGCAGTTGATTGCTGAGCGGTTTAATGGCAAGCATGATGAGCTGGTGTCGCTGTTGTATCAGCTCCAGAGCTTAGAGGGCGGGTAGGTAACGTAATCTAAGCCGCTTTCTTCTCAGTGTCTAAAATTCTGCGAATTGACAGTGCATCCTTTTTGGATGGGACGTGAGTACACGCAGCCTTTCCAACTACTGCCATTTCGTGCAAAGCCAGAAATTCGACTATTGAATAGGCGATGACTACGACCGGACTCAAGAAGCAATGCATGACATTCCTCCATAACGGAATTCGTTCATTGATTCGTAGGAGCTTTACCCAGCATGAATTCAGGACAAAGACGATGCATAGACAAAGTAGTTGGAAGATTCCCATGTATTTAAGAACAGTAGAGAATTCATGAGAACCCAAAACTAAAGCTGTTGAGGAGGCCGGATATAGGTTTGGCATTAGCGATCCTAGACCACACACAATTGGTGCTGCACAAAGGAATATGCAGTAATAGGCTGTAAACCATACCCCCCAAGAAAAAGCGGTTCTCACAGGCATTCGATTGCATCTAACGCAGAAGTAGTGGAAAACCTCAGCGGCTCCAATTGTCCATCGGCGAGCTTGTCGCCGCCACTCATGAAATTCTTCAAGCAAATTTGCGCCGCTGGTCGGACCGCTGAGAGTGGGAATATATAAAGGCTTAATTTCTACCCTATCCTTGATCTCTGTCATCCAGCGGATTGCAGAGATAATATCATCCATTTGATAGCCAGGGTGCGTGTATCCTCCTCTGATGTAAAGGTCGAGAGAAAGACTAAAAACGCTCATTGTATTTATATTAAATGGAATTAAAAATCCCATCATGAAAACTGGTCTGAGTATGCTAGTTACTCGAGTAAAAAATGGCGATGATGAAAGCTGCCAATTGTAAAATAGAGGTGATTGCCATACTACGCTATGGCGTGTTTTTGAGGATAAGAATTCTTTTGCAAGATACTCAAAGTATTTGGAATGGAATAAGTTGTCAGAGTCGCATGATGTAACCGTTGTAAGCTTTGGATGGAACCTCCCTTCAGACTTAAGTCTTTTTACAACTTCACGTATCGCATAGTTCATATTTGAGCACTTTCCGGGAATTTCTCCAGGAAGTTTGTAAGGATGTATAGTGAAAACTAAATCGCCGAACGCTTCTTTGAAATTGTGCTGTAAATAATGTTGCTTCCACTCAAGTTGTGGAGTCTTCTCTTCTAATCCAACAACGACGATTAACTGTTTTGATTGTGTTTGCGACTTTAAGCTCTCTAAAGTTTTCTCAATCAACTCTAGTGGCTCTTTGTAAGCTAAAATAGCTACAATATGATTTAGATTTGAAAGGTCTTTTCCTTCGTGGTGATGGCCAGACTCATACCTTGGTCGTTCACGAAATAATCTGTATATGAATGTAGTTGAATAAGCTATGCAAATAATCCAGAGAAGATTGACGGCTGCAAAAAATAAGGTGAGAACATGAGCTGCTGTCACAGGGGCAAAAGCTGGCATGAGAATGGGGATCGAAATCAAGAGCCAGCATGTCGCGAGAAATACCAGATTGAATCTTAGTCGTTGCTTGTTGCTACCGCTAAAGTTGTTTTTAAGCCTGAGTTTGCGCTTTCTTCTTGAAAGAGATGATTGCCCTTTGATAAAGTTGCGCGATGTCATAATGCAGTCTCGCTTATTAGATGGCATACCAAATATGAATTGAGCAATGTGCAGATAAATATCTAGAAATGGAAGTTTCCTTGCTCATCTATCTGGCTTTAGTTATTTTTGACAGTCGGTTTTTATAACTACCTGGGTGAAATTGCTGGTTTTTATGACTGGCTAGAGGATAAATCGTCTTTGACTCGTGTATTTGCCCATAAAATGACAAAACCTAATTTGTATGAACTATTAAAGTGAACACTTATTTCTGCTATTGAAATAAGTTCTGTAATCTCTGATACTCAACCTCCAGGCATGAATTTTGGTTTCGTCGAGACTTATGGAGTGAGGTTTGGCAAAGATGCCCATCATTCGAGCCCGATACCCCGAAAACTGGGAAGCCATAGCTGAGCAGGTAAAGACCGAGGCGAACTGGTGCTGTGAGCAGTGCGGGCGTCCTTGCCGAAAGTTGGGAGAACCCCCGGCTGAGTTCTTCCTGCGAGTGCAGCAGTGGCGACCCGGCTTTCTTCCCCTAGAGTTTGCGATCGCCCCTCGCCGCTACCTGCTGACCGTGGCCCACTTAGACCAGGTGCCGAAGAACTGCGAACGAGAGAACCTGAAGGCCCTCTGCACCGGCTGTCACCTCAATCACGATCGCCATTTTCGCGGCAAGCAGCGGTCACTCAAGCGGGAATGGTTTGGGCAGCTGCGGCTGGGGGTGGGGGATGACGCTTAAAGGAATGCAGCTCTCGATGCTGGGCCAGGTGGAACCCTACTGGTTAGAGAACGGGGCTGGCCAGCCGGTACAGGTGGTAGAAGCAGTGCCGGTGCCGGAGGTCATCCAGGGGACTCTGTTTGACCTAGATGAGCTGAGCCGATTGGAAGATAAGCAACAGCAGATTCTGCAGAAGAGGCCGGTAGCTACGAGGCCTCATGGATAGAGGCATAAACGACCTAACGAAGGCGCAAAAGAGCCCACCCATCGAAGTTTGGCCGCTATGGTAGTCAGAAATACCTGGAGGCCCAAGCCGCGAGCTGGCAGCGAAGATGGTTGGAGTGGATACGATAAAGGCTAATGTTGCAGAGGGAAGACTCGCCGTTGTGAAAACGTAGATCTGTTACAGGTCTGTAAAACCTACTCTGCCTGAGTTCCAGGCAGCCCCAATTGGAACATTGAAGCCAGCGAAAACCGATGCCCGTAGTACCCCCAAAGGACCATCACCGTCATATTCCCCATGACGCCCACGATTCCCGGCCGGTCAGCCGACTGGAGAAGAACATCAAGTTCTTTGAAAAGCACATCAATGCTCTGCACAGTTTGATGATTCAGAAGGGTCAGCTGCCCAGCATGGATCCGATTCGTCGAGCCGCAGAGGAAGTAGACGGGATATTTGCCGCCCAACATTTTGACTCCAATGTGCCTGATTTTCTTCGGAGGAGATGGCCCGAATACAGCGAGCGCCGAATATTAGCCGTTGAGATCGTTCTTTGCGAATTGGGCTATCTAACGCCTGATGAACTACAGCGCGAGCAGATAGAGGTGGCACCCCCCGTCCAGATCGCCTATAGCCCTTACGTTGATGAGGAGACCTGCAAAATCCCCCGTTACGCGGTGGGCGACTGGGTGCGAATTCGTCCAGAGGCAAAACCGGGTCACATCAGAACCCCTGTCTATCTGCTGGGCAAACAGGGACGCATTGCCCAGATTCAGGGGAATTTCCCTGATCCAGAAGGGCTCGCCCACTTTCAAGAGACTGTTGTGGCGTTGCCGCTATATCTGGTGGAATTTGCCATGGCCGAAGTTTGGGGAGACGCCTGTCCGCCCAAAAGCCAGCATGACAAATTGCGCGTTGAAATCTATGAGCCCTGGTTGATGGAAGCTGACCCAGCCTAAAATCCTGCCCTTAATCTGCTACTACCCTAAAGACTGATTATGACCGACCTGCAAACCCAGAATGAATTTCCGTTCCAGCGAGACGCCACCCCAGCCGCTGATCATCCCCATGACCACGACCATGCCGCAATCAATGATGATGAAGCGTATTGGACTCAACGAACGAGGGTGATTCAAAAGCTGCTTGAGGCGAAGGGATTCTTTACCGCTGCTGAGGTAAGGCGCGAAATTGAACGAGAAGATTCTGTTACCCCCATGCTGGGAGCACGGCTGGTAGCCCGAGCCTGGACGGATTCTGATTTTAAGAGCCGGTTACTGGCTGATGGTAAGGCGGCCTGCCAGGAGATGGATATCGATACCAGCGACATCAAACGGCTCGAAGTAGTTGAAAATACCCGCTCAATTCATCACGTCGTAGTCTGTACCCTCTGTTCCTGCTACCCCAGGGCAATTCTGGGCTATCATCCACCGTCTTGGTATAAAAGTACAATCTATCGTAACCGGGTGGTAGTAGATCCAAGAGGCGTCTTAGAAGCAGAATTTGGCACCGTGATTCCCGATGACGTGGAAATTCGAGTGATGGATAGCAATGCCGATACTCGGTATTTGGTCATTCCCCTCAGGCCACCAGGGACTGCAGCTTGGGATCAGGCGTCATTGATTTCAGCGATTACCCGCGACAGCATGATTGGGGTTTCGGTCTTAGAAGTCTAGGGGGCTCTTTCTAGCTTCAGCTTAGTAGGTAACTGATGTCCTCTAGCGAAAGACACCAACTCCTTCCTACGGATAGAGCATAGAGCGGCAAGGCGGTGAACTACAGACACCTGATTACCGCTTTCGCTATCCGAGGGCCGGACTTGCAGAGCCGAGTCATCAGGATTTGGGCTGGTATAGAAGTCAGACGTATCTGGATTCTCTGGCTGCGATTTGGCGGTAGAAGCGGTTGGATTTGATTTTCCAAGAAAAGTCTCAGGTGAGAAGAATAGTCTTTTCTTGAGCGGTAATTTTAATGGTCAATTGGAGATACATAGAATAAGCACATCACTTTTTAGCGAGCACTCACAAGCCTCAGCCAGCAGCTGACTTAATACGGCCAGGCTTTGATGGTTGACTTCGATAATGCCGAAGACATGAATGCCGCAGCAACTAACATTTGGCGCTATCTATTTGAGTGGAAGGTGGATGCTATTGCCTATCGCTTAAATGGACACGTCGAGTGGGTTGTACTTGTAGAAGAAATGAAGCGTACATATGAGTCACTACAGCAATATTTTTCAGGTATAGCAGTTAGCTAATCGACCAAAATTCAACTCTCAACAGTAATGTTTTATCCAAAGCGAATGCTTTCACTCCACCACCGGCAGCTCTCCCCACCGAGTCGTAAACCCAGGCGACTTCAACCCGGATCGCATCCCCCCTTCCTTCTCAGTCCCCTCTGCCGCACAGAACACCGTCCCTGTTCCATAGTGCTGGTTTAAGGGATCCACCCGCCCGTATCAAGCCCTTCGCTTCTCCTGCTATGTCAAGGCGATAAATAGGTCGCAAAAATATCTGTCACCTTGCGGAATATAGGCTTGGAGGATTGTTTTCTAGCCTGGTCCACCCCACATCTTTCATTCACTGTCACCCTGTGGAATGTCAGCGCTATCTATCCCATCAAGACGATGGGGTGTAGCTTCAGCCTGCTGCCTCCAATTCAAGCCTGACTGAATGTGAGGGGAAAATCCGTAATGCCGCGGCATTACGGATTTTCGAATAAAAACTAATGGCACGTTTCGTATAGAAACATTAAATTGCTTTCGGCTATTCGAAAACCCCCTGATACTCTTGCTCAAGATAGATGCGTAATCAGGGCGATTCTGTCGGGACATTGGCCAAGCAGTTTTTAATCGAGCTGCTTCTGTTTTCGATTAAAAAGTTTGTCTTCTGGAGTTTGGCACCCTCTTCAGGCATTTCATCTGTAACTTGCATATATAGGGCTAGCGCATGAGCGACGTTTGGACAACTGGTTATTCTGGCTACATCAAAATCAGTACCTTTCTACCAAAGGAGCGAGAAATCGATGTAGATGATCGCGAAGCCCAGCTCACCATCCGACTAGAGCTCCTAGAAACCCTGCCGTTTGCCCTTCAGGCCCAGGATCTAGACGTCACCCTAAAGTTTGACTTCACTGTGCCCGACAAGCCAGATTCCATCACCATCGGTGGCCGGCCAAAAGGACCACTCCAGATAATCAAGGCCAGCGATGGATTGACCTTGGCACCTGGGGAAGTGATTGAGCGCGTTCTCGCAGTGCGCACCGGAGTGTTTTCAGTATCCCCACCCGATCGCAATACGAAGCCCGCTATTCCAGGGCGCAAAGACATTGACGTGGATTTGGCCTATACTCTGGCTCCAGTCAATCCTGCCGGCACCGAGAAGATTGAGCGGGACCTTACCCTGCAGTTTGTCATTGCCAAAGATTAGGACTCCCCATGACTGACATCTCATTGACCATCCCCCCATCGCAGCCGGTGCCAACACCGCTCCCAACGCCACCGACCTCCACCAGCTTCAAACCGACTGTCATTGATCTCCAGGACGATACCCGCAAATACAATACTGTCGGCTGGGAAGCGGACGGGCTTTTTCGGCTCACAACCCAGCTAGTGGCTCTGAGAAACGCCAACCTGAGTGAGCGAGAGATTGACGTCGACGATCGCGAGGCGCACCTGCTAACGACCCTAGAAATGGCTTCATCTGCCAGCTTTCAGTGGAAGGCCACTAACGTGCAGCTGGAGCTGATAGTTGACAATACCCGGCCCGAAAATCGCAACATTGCTATTAACGAAACTGCTAACGGCACTGTAATTCTGGTAGATGCTGCCGAAGGGAGAGAGATTTTCCCCGGTGGTAAGCTCAACTTCACCGTCAAAGTGGAAACTGGCATTTTTGCTAGCCGCGACCTCAGCAATAACCAGTCAGCCACAGAGGGGACTAAGAACTTTCCAGTGAAGCTGAAATATGACCTGGAGCCGCTGGTAGGCCCGCCTCGTTATGAAACCACCGGTCACCTGATCTTTTTTGTTGCCGAGGATTAGTTTATTTCGGCGGGTTAATTTCCAGCGAGTTGCAACTGCCTTTTGAGGCTTATATGTCGGTTCAATCGGTGCTTTTAGGCTCCTGATTGACGTTGAATTTGGGCAGCTGCCCGCAAGGTCACCTATGGCAATAGACAATCTCACCTTCAAGCACGTGGACAGCTTCTCCCACGAGGGCACGGTAGTTGTCTTCGGGGAGACCTGGCCTGAGGCCGGAGCGTCAGAGCCCTCAAAGCTCTGGTATCGGGTACTAGATTTGGCCCAAACCGCCGACCAGGATCAGCCCGGTAGCTGGGAAGACGCTACCCGCTGGACCCGCTGGTTCGAGGTGCCGTTTCCGCCAGAACTGCGGGCGGCGGGCATGAGCCTGCTGACTATCAAGCAGCAGGTCAACCACGGCTACGCCCGCGCCCCCGGCTGCTGGAAGGTGCTCAGCAGCGGCGGCTTTATCTACCTGTTTCGAGCCCTAGATCTGCTGCCGCCTGAGAAGCAGGACGTGCACAGCTGGCGGGTCTACGCTAATCGCTTTACCCTGCCAAGAGAAATTAGTCCCGACGGCGGCAACAGCAAGGGCACCTCAGGAGAGGCGATGACGGTGCCTCAACTGCGCCTTGCCCGGGAAGCCCGCTATCGGCGTAGCGGGCAGCGAGAGACTCCCCAGAGCAGCATCGACTCCCAGGGCACCCGCGACATGACCGGGGATGCGTTTGTGGAACCGACTCTGGAGTTCAGCATGCTGCGACCCCTGAACGGCTTCTTTACCGTGACCCTGACCCCGTCAAACGTGCCGGGACGCGATCGCTGGCAGTTTTTCTGTAAAGAAACTTTTCAGCCCGAATCTGAACCCGACGCTGAGGCAGATGCGCCGCTGCCGCCCCTGCGCCCGGCGATCGGCTGCTATTCCCTGCTGCGGGATGATGACGGCTGGGTAGACCTGACCGACAAGTTTGACCTGCTCAATACCCGCGACGATCTCTTTTCAATTCTGCCGGATGTGGCGGCGGTGCTGGTGCACCCCACCCTGGGGGATTTAGAGCTGGCCAGCCGCCCCGACGCGCTCACCTTTCGGCTACAGGAGCAGGCCGGCGGCCTCAACGACAATGAAGAGCGGGCCGTCAGCCCGGAGCGGGTAATGATAAGCGCCCTAGTCTCCTGGCGGCCGGGCTCCCAGGGGA
>PYEQ01000178.1 GCA_003017785.1 filamentous cyanobacterium CCP5
AGACAGCTATGTGCAGCTGATGTTTAGCGGCACCCCGGATGAGCGCTTCAGGGTGCGGCTGAGGCTGGCAGCCGCCGAGCATATCGAACAATTCGTTATTTAGTTGAGTTTGGCTGCCCGATGTGGAGAAGCTCGTTACCCTCAAGTTAGGGCCTGGAACTATTGAGGCCGGTTTTTCAGTCACGCTGCAAATGGCTGAGGGTACCGGCTGGCTGACGGTAGACATCACCGGTGCCCTACCGCCAGCCCCAGACCTGTTGAATGCCTACAAGCGTTGGCAGGCAGCCTACTGGCACCTAGGAGCACCCTATCGGCTAGAGGCAAAATCAGGGGGCTATGCGACGAATGTTTCCCTGGTAGAAGACTGCCGGAAACTGGCTGAGCAGCTCAAGGCCCAGTTCAATCAGTGGCTGCGGGCAGAAGCGTTTCGGCCCCTGCAGGACAAGCTACTCGAAAAATTGAACATTCAGGAGCCAGTGCGGTTCGTGGTGCAGACCGAGCAGACGGCGGTGCAGCGACTCCCCTGGTCCGAATGGGAGCTGTGCGATCGCCTCTCCAAACTCGAGATTGCCTTCAGCGCTCCCAGCTTTGAACAAGTCCGTCGGCCTCCTTCACCCCGACAGCGGGTACGGATCCTGGCAGTTTTGGGCCACAGCGAAGGGATTGACGTGCAGATGGATCACGCCCTGCTAAACCACCTACCCGATGCGGAAGTCGTCGTGCTGGCTCAGCCCGATCGCCCCCGGCTCAACCAGTACCTTTGGCAGCCAGCGGGCTGGGACATTTTGTTTTTTGCTGGTCACAGTCAAAGCCGGACTGCGAAAGCGGCCGAGTCCACCGGGCAACTATTTATCAGCCCGCAGGAAAGCCTGACCATCGCCGAGCTTAAATACGCGTTGAAAAAAGCTCTGGAGCGAGGCCTGCAAATGGCCCTATTCAACTCCTGCGATGGCCTAGGATTGGCCCAGTCCTTAGCCGATCTGCAGATTCCCCAGGTGCTGGTCATGCGCGAACCGGTGCCCGATCGGGTGGCCCATGAGTTTCTCAAATTTTTCCTGGAAGCCTTTGCCAGAGGCGAAAAGCTTCATCTAGCCGTGCGTGAAGCCCGGGAGCAGCTCCATGGTCTGGAGGGCCAGTTTCCCTGTGCGACCTGGCTGCCGGTGATGTTTCAAAACCCGGCGGAACAGCCTCCCACCTGGGCGGCGCTGACTGGAGCCAATCTCTCCGCTGAGTCCACCCCCGCACGTTCCGGTAGACGCCGTCAGGCGCTCCTGGCAGCCCTAATCCTGGGGGCTGCGACCCTGGTGATGCGTCAGATTGGCTTGTTTCAGGCCTGGGAGTTAAGCGGCTTTGATTTGTTCATGGCCCTGCGGCCTTTGGAAAATAGCGATCCTCGGCTTGTCGTCATTACGGTGACCGAGGCCGACATTCAGGCTCAAGACCCCACCCAGCGTCGCGGATCCCTTTCGGATGCTGCCCTCTCCACCCTGCTGGAGAAGCTGGAACCGATGCAGCCGCAGCTGATTGGCCTTGACATTTACCGAGATTTTCCGGTGATGCCCGACCAGCCACAGCTAGTTAAGCAGCTGGCAACCTCCGACGACCTGATTGTCGTCTGCAAAGCGAGTTCGCCGACTACCCCTGGGATTGCCCCTCCTCGGGAGGTGGCCCTGGGACAGGTTGGCTTCAGTGATTTTGTCAGCGATCGCGATCAGACCGTGCGTCGCCATCTACTAGCGCTTACCCCAGAACCCACCTCTCCCTGTCGGGCGACCTTGAGCTTCAGTACGCTGCTGGCCCTCAACTATCTTGATCGGCAGGGCGTGTCGATAACGGCAACTGCCGAGGGCATTTTGCAGGCTGGGAATCAGGTATTTGAGCCGATTGAGGCCCAGTTTGGGGGATATCAGGGCATTAACCCGGACGGTCACCAGATCATGCTCAACTATCGCCGCCTACCCCGCCCAGACATGATTGCCGAACGGGTCACCCTGGGGGATGTGCTGGAGGATCGGGTTGATCCGGCGGCGATTCGCGATCGCATCGTCATCATCGGCACAACGGCTCCCAGCTTTGGCGACTTCTGGCAGCTATCCCATCCCCTCAGCCGACAGGAAAACCAGCAGGTAGCCGGGGTGTTTATGCAGGCCGAGATGACCAGTCAATTGCTGAGCGCCGTCCTCGACGGACGGCCCCTGATCACAGCCTGGCCCCAGTGGGGAGAAGCTCTGTGGATTTTAGGCTGGATCAGCGGCGGCGGTCTGATGGCTGGCTGGGCTGGCTCAATGCCCGCTGCTAAACATCGCCGGATGCTCCTGCTGCTGGCGGTGGCTGGGGCAGAACTGATGTTGTTGGGGGTTAGCTGGCAGCTGCTGGTTCAGCTGGGGCTCTGGGTGCCCTGGGTGCCAGCGGCGATCGCCCTGCCCATTCCCGCTGGGTTGACCGTCGCCCTGGGGGCTAAATCGCCTCGTTTTTCACCTGCTCACCCATCCGATTAATGGCTTTGAGGACAAAACCATGCAGCCTAAGACAGTTTTACTCATCTCGGCGCTGGGAAGCCTGGTGCTGGGTGCGGTCCATTCGCCCTCGGCCCTAGGACAGACTGAAGCGATTGAACGCCTGCGCTGGCCCACCGAATTCACCGCCCCCGATTTAGCCGATCGCCGCCGTCCCGATGGGCGATCGCGGGGAGGCGCGAGTCGCGGCGGGTGCCAGCTCACCGACCAACAGCCGCCTTTGACGGCCCTTGTGCCCTCAATGCCTCAGATCGTCGCTCCAGATGAGGCAGAAGCTGCTACCCAGAGCGATCTAGAGGAAACGGTGTCTGAAGTGGTGCTAAGCCAAACCACCCAGGATCGTCCCGGCTTCTGGTTCTATGTGCCCTATACCCTAGATGGCGATCTGCCCCTGGAGTTTGTCCTCCAAGACGGGGACGGTAACACCTTATATCAGACGAAGTTTGTCTCTGAAACGAATGATTTTGGCATTGTTCGCATCGTCCTCCCGGAGACGGCACCGGCTTTAGAATTGGCTGCGCCCTACCGCTGGTTCTTTATGGCCTACTGCGATCGCAACGCTCCGACCTTTGTGGAAGGCTGGATTGAACGGGTCGAAATCGCTGGCGCTATGCAACGCCAACTGGATCAAGTCCCGGTCAGCCGCCAAGTTGCCCTCTACGCAGAGCAGGGAATCTGGCAGGATGCCCTGGATACCCTCGGCGTTTTGTACCGGCAGGATCCCCAGACCGATGCTTTGCAGGCCGACTGGGTCGAGCTGCTGACCTCTGCCGGGTTAGAAGCCGTTGCTGCCGAAGATTTTGTTGGTGACGAACCCTGATCGGCAAAGGACCGCAGCCAGATGGCTGCGGTCCTCGGATAGGCTATTTGGGCTTCAGGCTACCTGCGCTAGCTTTTCTAGGCAGGGTTGGGGTTGTTGTAGCGCCGCTGCAGCAACGCCTGAATCGAAGTTTTTTCCAACAGACCTACCAGCGCGCCATTTTCACGAATCACGGCCAGGGCTTTCTCCTGCTTCTGCTCCAAAGATTGAATGACTTCCAGCAGAGGCTGGCCAGAGTCCACGGTTGCCAGACTGAGATCGGCGTTCATGATGTCTTGCACTTGGGTATTTAGCCAGTCTTCCCGAGGCACTTCGCGCAAGGCGTCTACCAGCACTGTCCCGACTAAATGTTGTTCGGCGTCTACAACCAGGAATTTGCGCCAGCTGCGGTTGTCTGATAGCAGGGTGTCATCGGCGAAGTCTCTCAGGGACGCTTCAGCCGAAACGATGGGGCTGGATTCAACCACGGCATCCGCTGCTGTCAAACCGTCCAAACGCTGCTGTACCTCGCCCGACTGGGCGCTGCGGTTAGCATTTTGCAGCAAGAACAAACCGATTAGCAGGGTCCAGATGCTACCAAAGGAGCTCAAGCCCAGAATGGATGCAACTCCCAGACCAATGCCGACCCAGCCGATGAACTGCCCGACCCGGCTAGCGAACACAATGCCTTTGTAAGGGTTACCGGTAAGCTGCCAAATGGCTGACTTGAGGACGTTGCCGCCGTCAAGGGGCAGGCCCGGAATCAGGTTGAAGACGCCTAAAGCCAAGTTAATGTAGCTGAGCAGGCTGACGATCGCCGCAATTGGGCCAGCCAAGGGAAGAACCTGAGCGGCTGTAAACAGAATGGCGAACAGGCTTAAGCTCACCAGGGGACCGGCGATCGCTACCCAAAACGCATCTCGCGGAGTGTCAGACTCTTTCTCCAGAGCGGCGAGACCGCCGAATAGGAACAGAGTGATCGAGTTGACGTTGATGCCCTGGCTGAGGGCGACAAAACTATGGCCCAGTTCGTGGGCGAGCACTGAGGCAAAGAGCAGGAGCGCTGCCACCAGACCCAGTAGCCACGGGGTAGCGCCACCTAAAGCTGGAAAGGCTGATGCGAGTCCGCCGCCATAATCCCAGGTCACCAGTGCTAGCACCAGAAACCAGGAAAGATTGACGTAAAACGGAATCCCAAACAGATTGCCTACGCGTATATTGCCGTTCATAGACGGGACTCCTTAAAAATCGAAACAATGAGGATCCCAGCTGAATGAACCTACAACTCAATCCCCATGGCCTTATCGTAACGAAGTGTTAAGAAAGTCTCATCTGTCTAAAGGGGATGGTGTCCGAACGTTTGGGTACGGGTTTACGTGAACGCATGGCTTTGCAGGCTCAGCAGTTCTCGAATACCGCTTTCGGCCATATCCATCAGCCCGTTCATTTGGGTGCGGCTAAAGCTGCCCTCTTCAGCGGTGCCCTGGACTTCAATGATGTCGAGGTTTTCGTTGAGCACCACGTTGAAGTCCACGGCAGCGGCCACGTCTTCTTCATAGTTCAAATCGAGCATCGGCTCTCCTTCCAGCAGGCCCACGGAAACAGCTGCCACCGCGTGAATCAGGGGCGATCGCTCAATCACGCCATCCCCAAGCAGGGCATTCACTGCTTCCTGCAGGGCCACATAGCCCCCGGTAATCGACGTCGTGCGGGTGCCCGCATCGGCCTGCAGCACATCTGCGTCCACTATCAGGGTGCGTTCCCCTAGGGCTGCGAAGTCCAGGGTAGATCGCAGGCTGCGGCCAATCAGCCGCTGAATCTCCTGGGTGCGGCCCGAGAGCTTCAGAAATTCTCGCTTTTGCCGCTGGGGAGTGGCACCGGGCAGCATCCGGTATTCTGCCGTCAGCCAGCCCCGACCCGACCCCTTTAGAAATGGCGGTACTCCCTCTTCCACGGAAACCGTACAGAGCACCTGGGTATCACCGCAGCAGGCCAGCACTGAGCCAGCCGCAAACCGCGTAAATTGCCGTTCAAACTTGACCGGACGCAACTCATGGGGAGAACGACCGTCTGGACGCTGCCAGCTCATAGGCTCTGCCTGAAAGAGTGCTCTTTGAGAATACAGCAGGGATCAGGCCTTAAAACAATCGGTTTGATTGGAAGGCTAGAAGGGAATTGCCGGAGGGCAATCCATCGGATATCTTAGAGGATGGCTTAAACAAAGTAATTGTGTACTATTGTACATGTGGGGTGCAAAGGTGTTTCATTGGGGCTCATCTACGCTATATTTAGCCCATTCCCCATCCCCCAGCGATTAATCCGGTATGGTTTCTCAGCTTAAAGTGGACGCTACAGCCCCTATCGAGCGCTCTTCTCTGATTCGTCATCCGCTGATGCAGACCATTGAGGGGACTATTCAAGTCTTTACCTCCCCCCATCGCAACTTTTTTGCCAACGTGATGGTGCAGGCGTTGCGAGTGGCGGAGCTAGGCAAAAACGTGTTGATTGTGCAATTCCTTAAGGGGGGGATTGGCCAAGGCCCGAATCACCCCATGCAGCTGGGTCAAAATCTCGACTGGATTCGGGCCGACATGGAGGGCTGTGTGCACAATGCGGCCGTGCCCCCGTCAGCCCAGGAGGCGATCGCGGATCTCTGGCGCTATACCCAAACCGTAATAGCCCAGGGGCGCTACACGCTAGTGGTTCTGGATGAACTGAGCTTGGCCATGCGCTACGGACTCCTTTCTGAAGTGGAGGTGATGGCGCTGCTTCAGCAGCGCCCGCCCCAGGTAGACCTGACCCTGACCGGCCCAGACATGCCGAAAGCAATTTTGGATATGGCTGACCAGGTGACTGAATTTCGCCGTAACTACTTGATTTGATTGTTTGCAGGGAGGTCGCCCAGCTCTGCGGTTCTATTCGCCGGTTGCCAATAGATTGGGATGTTCGTCTATTTTTCTCATTGAGGTTTTAGCCAAGCCATGATTAAAAACGATGCCTGGATTAACCAAATGGCCGTCGATGGGATGATTGCTCCCTTCGAACCGCAGCTAATTCGTCACGTAGACCTAGACAGTTTGGGTATTAAGCGCCCGGTGATCAGCTATGGGCTGTCTTCCTACGGCTATGACATTCGCCTGTCCCCTTCAGAATTTCGGATTTTCCGCCACATTCCAGGGACGGTGGTGGATCCCAAAAACTTCAGTCCCGCCAATCTAGAACCCACCGACCTCCGTACCGACGAAAACGGCAGCTACTTCATCCTGCCGGCCCATTCCTATGGTCTGGGGGTAGCCCTCGAAAAGATCCAGGTGCCCGACAATATCAGCGTCATCTGCATTGGTAAATCCACCTATGCCCGCTGTGGCATTATTGCCAATCTGACCCCAGCAGAGGCGGGTTGGCGTGGCCATCTGACCCTGGAGTTTTCCAATTCATCCAGTGCCGACTGCCGCATGTATGCCAACGAAGGGGTGGTGCAGCTGATTTTCTTTGAGGGGGAACGCTGCCAGATCAGCTATGAAGCCCGTCGGGGCAAATACCAGGATCAGCCGGAACAGGTGACGTTGGCCAAGGTTTAGGCGGTGTCAAATAGGACGGTGCTGTCTCCGGCCGACGTTGCGATTTGCCTCCAGGTAATCAGATTTTTGCCCGCTGCTTTTGAGTGATAGAGGGCTTTGTCGGCAGCAATGTAGGCGTCGAGTTCGTTGCACTGGCAGGTGAGCTTGGCCATGCCGATGCTGGTCTGCACCGGCATGGATAGGTTGGCGGCATAGGGAACTAGGGCGATCGCGTCCCGCAGCCGCTGGGCGATCGCCACGGCCTCTTCGACGGTGCAGTTTTCCAACAGGATGGCAAATTCATCTCCGCCTAAACGGGCCACATAGGACTCCCTAGGGCGCACGTTGAGGGTGAGGGCCTCAGCCACATCCTTGAGGAGCCCATCGCCCGCTGGATGCCCATGAATGTCGTTGATCTGTTTAAATCCGTCTAAATCAAGCAGCAACAGCATGTGTTCGGAATCTTTGACGGTGGCGTGGTGCAGGAGATTTTCCATCGCTTCTTCGAGGCCACGGCGGTTGGCGAGGCCCGTCAGAGCGTCTTGGCGGGCCAGGATTTCGGATTTTTCCAGGGCCTTTTGGGTGCCCAGCATGGAGGGCATACGGCGCTGGAGCTCAATGGCGGTGACGCCACTAATCAGAGCTGTAACCATTTTTTCGCTGCCTTCCACCCAGTAGTTAGCATGCCAAATGTTCCAGGCCGCAATCCCGTGGCCAACGCCACAGCTCAAAATAAAGGCGGCAAATAAGACCAGCACGGGTCGCGCTGCTTCAGAGGCGTGGCGACGATTCAGAAACATCATCGCCGGAATCGAAAAGTAAGCCGCTGCAATGATCACATCTGAGCTGACGTGCAGTCCGGTTAGGTCGCGATCCCATAGAAAGCACGAACCGTGCGGCATTAATGCAAACACCCTATCCATTACCTAAACCCCTACGGAGATGGGCTTATGTTTCCTGGCTGTTGTGGAGAGATTGCGATAATCCATACGAGTGTTCACAAAAATTAGACTCCGTGAATACCCGGAACTTACTGCCTATTGCTGGGTCCGCCGCCAGTTGAACCAATTTTCTGACCAGTCCCGTCGCCAACATCCAGGCCGCCAGCGCTGGGCCTGCCACTGTTGGGCGGCCTGATGCAGCAGCTCGGTGAAGGTATGGGGCAGGGGAGGACTGCAGGCCAACTGCTGGCAGCGGATGCCTTGAGTCATGGCCAGGGCGATAGTCTGAATGATTTCTTCCGCCTCAGGGCCAGCCCAGTGGGCTCCCAGGATGTCGCCGCTTTGATGCACGATCAGTTTGCCAAAGCCGGTGGGTGCAGCCTGAAGATGGGCTTTGAGGGTTTGATGAATGGGTACGGTAACGCTCAGGGCGGCGGCTCCGTAGTATTGTCTGGCCTGGGTTTCGCTGAGGCCAACGGCGGCGATCGCCGGCAGAGTCGGTATATATCGAGGGACGGCGCGGTAATTGACCTGGCGGCGGGGCAGGTAGAGGGCGTTGTTAACCGCCACTGGCACCTCGTAGCGGGCCAGGTAGGCATCTCGCGATCCCCCCAGGACAGGACCGCAGCCATAGATTCGCCGATGACGGGTACGCAGCCGGGGGTCCACCGCCAGTCCTCGCCCCTCCAGCCCAGGCAGAAGCCGGTCCAGGTGAAGGGCCGC
>PYEQ01000179.1 GCA_003017785.1 filamentous cyanobacterium CCP5
GGCGTTGGTTTCTGGGACGAAGCCGCTGGAGGCGGGGGCGAGGCTGCCTCCGACTGGCGAGGCTCCCCGGCGATCGCCGGAGGCCCAATGGCCGCAGCCGCTCCCGCCAGGGCCGACGATTTGCGCAGAGTCAGCTCAAATTCGGCACTCTTTAGGGTCAGCTCTGCCAAGTCCGTTTGGTTGAGGGCAGCGACCAGTTCCCTAAGTTCGTTGAAATTTAGTTCCACAGAAATCCCTCATTGTGGTGAAGGGCGCTTCCAGCAGGAAGTCCCATTTCAGCCGATGGCTTGGTTTCCACCGCAAGCTCTACTCCCGCCCCAGATAGGTGTCGCTGCGGGTGTCGATTTTAATTCTTTCGCCAATTGAGATAAACAGCGGCACCTGCACCTGGGCACCGGTCTCAACGATAGCGGGCTTGGTGCCCCCGGTGGCGGTATCCCCCTTAACGCCAGGATCGGTCTCGGTGACTTCTAAGACGATGGAATTAGGCAGCTCCACCTCTAGGATTTGGCCGTTCCAGCGGACGACGTTGACCTCCATTTCTTCCCGCAAATATTTCACGCCGCTGCCAATTTGGGCTTCGGTCATGCGCACCTCTTCGTAGGTGTCCATGTCCATAAACACGTATGCTTCGGCTTCCCGATAGGTGTGCTGCATGACGCTCTTTTCCAGGGTGGCCTGAGGCACGGTCTCACCAGCCCGAAAAGTCCGCTCTACGGTACTGCCCGTCTGCACATTCTTCAGCTTGGTGCGAACAAAGGCCGAGCCCTTACCGGGTTTGACATGGAGGAACTCAACTACACGCCACACGGAGCCGTCGAGTTCGATGCTAACGCCGGTGCGAAAGTCGTTGCTGGAAATCATGGTTCGGCCTAGGTCTAAATTAGGTGAACAATCGGCAACTTATTTTACCGCTCCCGTGCAGTTTGCAAATAAACCTTGGCCCAAGTCCAGATCGGAAGTTCTGCCTGAAGGGAAACAACTGCTCTCGGGCCGAACTTGGTCTATTCGTATTTTCGAGCCCGGCTGGCGATGTGGCAAGATTATAAGGTCGAAAATCGGGGCCAAATCCAGTTTCCGAATTCGGTGTGCAGCATTGAGTAACTTTTAGAATGATTCGCCTTTCTTCCTGGTTTCGGGCTGTTTTTCTGGCCCTCACCATCGTCTGTACCCTAGGACTATTCGAAATGGTGCCCGCGCTGGCCGCCTCTGGCTCAGGGGTAGCCATGGCTGCTGCCCCCATGACGATCGCCTACCTGCCGCCGGGTAATGCCATTACCGATGGCCGGGCCCTGCTACGCTATGCTTTGCCCATCAACAATGACGAGATTCGCGACGTTCAAGAAAATCTGGAAGGGCTCTCGGAGTGGCTGCGTAGCAAGCGCTGGGGGCCGATCAAGCGGGACGTACTGAAAGTGGAGCGGACTCTGAATCGCAAGGGCGATCGCATTTTGGCGGACGTGCCTGAGCAGCATCGAGCTACAGCCGAGGCGGCCATAGAGCGGATCAAAGCGGGCATCGTGCCGATTCGTGATGCTGCCGATGCCAAAGACCGGGAAGCGATTTGGATTAAGCGGGGCGAACTTTTAGAAGACGTGACCGAGATCGAAGAGCTGATGGTGACGGAATTTCCCTTTGAGGTGCCAGAGGAATATAGCCACCTGCCCCAGCTCAAAGGCCGAGCCACCATCGAGTTTGAAACCAACCGGGGCACCCTAACCGCCGTCGTCGATGGTTACAGCGCCCCCGTCACCGCCGGTAACTTCGTGGATCTGGTGCAGCGGGGCTTCTACGACGACATGCCCTTCACCCGGGCAGAGGACTTCTACGTGCTGCAAACCGGCGACCCGGCAGGCCCGGCAGAAGGCTTCATCGATCCCAAAACCGATGAGTACCGGGCGATTCCTTTAGAGATTCTGGTGCAGGGGGATGATGCGCCCATCTACGGGGCCACCCTGGAATATCTGGGTCGCTACATGGACGACCCGGTGCTGCCCTTCTCCGCCTTTGGCACTCTGGGGATGGCCCGCCCCAACGACGACGCCAACGGCGCCTCGTCTCAGTTCTTCTTCTTTTTGTTCGAGCCAGAACTCACTCCCGCTGGCCTCAACCTGCTGGATGGCCGCTACGCCGTCTTTGGCTACGTGGTGGAGAACAAAGAACTGCTCGAAGACCTGACCCAGGGCGATCGCATTGTCGATGCCAGGGTGGTGTCGGGGCTGGAGAACTTGCAGGAACCGACGTAGGCGTGGGGGGAGCATAGGGAACAGGCTTCGACTTCGCTCAGCTCTCGACGAGCCTCATCTCCCCCCATTTCCCTGCTCCCTATTACCTCCTCCTCTACCTGCTATGAAAGACCTGACCGTCCGAGACTTAGGCGAACTGGGTCTGCTGAATCGGCTGCGGCAGTTTTGCCCATCGGAGATGATTGGCGATGATGCGGCAGTCCTGACGGTGCCATCTGATAAGCGGCTGGTGGTGACGACGGATGTGCTGGTGGAGGGGGTGCATTTTAGCGATCGCACCACCCCTCCCGAAGACGTAGGCTGGCGGGCGGTGGCAGCGAATCTGTCGGATTTGGCGGCGATGGGGGCTGAGCCACTGGGAATTACCATCGGGCTGAGCCTGCCGGGAGACTGCCCTGTGGCCTGGGTAGAGGGGCTGTATCAGGGCATGGGGGAATGCCTTCAGCGCTTCGGCGGGGAGATCGTCGGTGGGGATCTGTGCCGGGCGAAAACAGTATCCGTGGCGATTACTGCACTGGGCAGCGTTGAGCCAGCCAGGGCCCTGTATCGCACCGGGGCGAGGCCAGGGCAGGCGATCATGGCGACGGGCTACCACGGCAGTTCGCGGGCAGGGCTAGAGGTGCTGCTGCATCCAGATCTGGCTGAGGGAGTTTCAGCAGCGGCTAAAGACCGCTGGATTACCGCCCATCGGCGGCCCCATCCCCGATTCGATGCAGTTCAAGTTCTGCAAGATCTACTCCCCACTGGCGAGGCGATCGCCGCCATGGACACTAGCGACGGGCTGGCGAATGCGGTGATGCAGATTGCCCAAATGAGCAACGTCGGGGCAGCGGTAGAACAGGCGCAGCTCCCCATCGACCCAGACCTTGTGACCTGGCAGGGTGACCAAGCGGTGGAATGGGCCCTTTACGGCGGTGGAGACTTCGAGCTGGTGCTGTGTGTGCCGCCAGCGGTGGCGACGGAACTGGTGCGGCGACTGGGGGATGCGGCCGCGATCGTGGGGAGTATCACCGAGGGAAAAGAGGTTTTGTTCACCAGTCCGGCAGGAGATGCTATCCCCCTCTCCCTAGAACAGGGGTTTCAGCATTTTTGAAACTTGGCTTATCTTGCTGCTGTCGGGTTTTTGAGACGCTGGCTATCAGGCAGGCTGAAGAGTCCGTGGCTCTGGTATGGTTTCCCCTTCTGCTTGCCAAGCTGCCAGATACATTTCAATCACCTCTTCGCCGTTGCGAATAGCCTCTTCACGGTTTTTCCCGTGGGTACAGGGCATCACAACCAGGTCGGCGAACTCTGGAATCGTGACTAAAAAAAGCTGATCCTCATCAGACCACTGGATGATCATGCTGTATCGATTCATAAGTTTTCGTCCTCTTTTCTTAGTTCGGCGAGTGCATTGAGTAGTTGTGATATCTGTTTTTCCAAGTAGGGCGGTACGTCATCCCCGTCTTTGCCTGGAATTGTCAGCGTTTTCCTGAGCAGAGGATGTTGCCAGCGCTCATGACTACCCTTGCCACGTTTGGGTAAGTAAACAAAACCTGATCGGGCAATCTGGGCCTTTAATTCGCGAATCTTTCTGGGCATGGACAGAACCCATGGTTAGAGCAATCCCAAAGCTGATCTTAGTTCACAGCCGAATTTCCAAAACCTGTCCTAAACTGCTGCCTGTAGACTGAAGGCAGTTTGGAAGGAGAAACGGCATGGATGCAGCGGCACTATGGCAGCGCTATCAGGACTGGCTCTACTACGACGAAGCCCTGAGGCTCTACGTCGATGTCAGTCGCATCCGCTTTGATGATGCCTTTGTGGCCCAGATGGAGCCACGCTTTGCCAAGGCATTCAAGGATATGGAGGCCCTAGAGGCGGGGGCGATCGCCAACCCCGACGAAAACCGCATGGTGGGCCACTACTGGCTGCGGGATCCTGACCTCGCCCCCAACGATGAGCTAAAGCGAGACATCGTCGATACCCTCGTCAACATCGAGCAGTTCGCCAGCCAGATCCGCACTGGCACCCTCTATCCCCCTGGCCAGGAGCGCTTCACCGACATTCTCTCCATCGGCATCGGCGGTTCTGCCCTTGGCCCCGAGTTTGTCGCTCAAGCCCTCGGCCCCGACTTCCCACCCCTGGATATTCACTTCATCGACAACACCGACCCGGAGGGCATCGATCGCACCCTGGCCCAGCTGGGCGATCGCCTCAAGACCACCCTAGTAATCGTGATTTCCAAGTCCGGCGGCACCCCCGAAACCCGCAACGGCATGTTGGAAGTGCAACACCGCTTCGGCGAAATGAAGATCGACTTCAGCAAGCAGGCCGTTGCCATCACCGGCATCGACAGCAACCTCGATCAGCTGGCGAAATCCGAAGGCTGGCTAGCCCGTTTCCCGATGTTCGACTGGGTGGGAGGCCGCACCTCGGAGCTGTCGGCTGTCGGTCTGCTGCCCGCCGCCCTCCAGGGCATCGACATTCGCTCGATTCTGGGCGGAGCCAAAGAAATGGACGCCCGCACCCGCGTTCCCGACCTGCGCAACAACCCCGCCGCCCTGCTGGCCCTGGCCTGGTACCACGCCGGGAATGGGCAAGGCGAGAAAGACATGGTGATCCTGCCCTACAAAGACAGCCTGCTGCTGTTTAGCCGCTACCTGCAACAGCTGGTGATGGAATCTTTGGGCAAAGAAAAAGACCTGGACGGCAACGTGGTCTACCAGGGCATCGCCGTCTACGGCAACAAAGGTTCCACCGACCAGCACGCCTATGTGCAGCAGCTGCGGGACGGAGTGCCCAGCTTCTTCGTCACCTTCATCGAAGTGCTGAAAGACCGGGAAGGCCCGTCGGTAGAGCTAGAACCGGGGGTCACCGCGGGTGACTACTTAAATGGCTTCTTGCTGGGCACCCGTCAGGCCCTATTCGACAACCAGCGGGACTCGATTACCATCACCATTCCCGAAGTAAATGCCCACTTTGTAGGGGTGCTGATCGCCCTCTATGAGCGGGCGGTGGGCTTCTATGCGTCCCTGGTGAATATCAACGCCTACCACCAGCCGGGGGTGGAAGCCGGGAAGAAAGCGGCGGCGAATATTCTAAAGCTGCAGCTTCAGGTGGTGCAGGCGGTGCAAAAGAGCGGCCAGCCCATGAGCCTGAGTGAGCTGGCCAAGGCGACAGGCTCGATGGGGGAAATCGAAACCATCTATAAGATCGTCCGGCACCTGCACTTTAACCAGCGCGGCCTGGCCATTCAGGGCGATCCGGGAGATCCTCAGGGGCTCAAGGTAGAGGCACTTTAGGTTCTGTCTCAAGGTTGATAAGCTGGGACTTATAGCTTGGACCCATCGTTTCCTTTTGACTGACGACTCCCATGGCAGAATTTCACTGGGAAAAGCTGGACTGTAAACACCCGCCCACCGGAGGACTAGGCGCATGGCGGGCTAAAGTCCCCGGCGGCTGGATTGTTACCATTCGCTGTGGGGGTGGCGAAGGGGGCGGGGTGACGTTTTATCCGGATCCGAACCATCAGTGGGATGGTGGAACGTTGCCCTAGTGGGTCGGGGCGATAGCTAATTGGGAAATGGTCAAGGATCGCGCAAACCCGAGGGTTGAGCATAGCCGTTTGCCATGCGTCTCCTGCAGGGAGAAAGCCCGGTTCATTTTCATAATTTCCGAAGTAGTCGGTGCTTTTCATGCTCGCCTATGATCTGGGCAGTATTGCTGCGAGTCGCTGCCATGCAAGCTTATCGATTAAAGACAATCGTTTCTGAGGATGGAACGGTGACTTTGCAAGGTTTGCCGTTTCGACCAGGGGAAACGGTGGAAATCATCGTGCTAGAAGAGGCCAAGGCTGGAGCCGAGAGCGCTGCCAAAGATGCTCCATTACAGGGCAGCGTATTGCAGTACGACAATCCATTTGAACCGGTGGATGCTGAAGCCTGGGAATTAGCCTAATAGAGAGCCTTAATTCTTGTAGGGTGTGTCCCCGCGCAGCGTGACGCACCAAGCCTAGACCCTGCGGTGGGCTTCGACTACGCTCAGCCCACGCGGTCTGATAGTTGTGCCTCTTTAGCTGCCAAAATTCTGTTCGGACATGGCATCGCTATACCTTTGCAAAGATCGAGGGCGGAGCGGAGCCGTTCATGCAATAGCTCCCAAAGGGAGCAAGCCCGAAGCATTGTAGAGCCGGTCAAGTCTTCGGCGAACCTACCAAGCCAATACTAAATATTCATGATTTTATTCAGACAATTCCCTTAACACTTCCGAATTTAATTCCTGAATATCAAAGACATGCCGCATAAAATTTCGCAAAATGGTCCAAAAAACAAATATCGAAAAATGCCCATAACTTTTATGTATTTTTTGATACTCTGCTCTTTTCGTCATGTGCGAAAGATCGCCATAAATAAAAGCATCAAAAATCTCACGATTAGTATAAAAAATGACTTCGCATGAATTAATAAAATCAATGATTTCAAAGATATCATCTCTTATGTCATTGACGCTCTGCAAGAGACTAGGTCTTGGAGTAATTGTTTTTGATAGTGAGGACGGGGCATCAAGGTAGGTATTTAAGCTTTGTCTTATCTCTTTAAACTTAATTTTCTTTGGGTTTGATAACCTTTCATATACTTTGTTTAGGTTATAGATGGAGATCTCTTCATTGTTCTGCATGAAGAATCTTATGTTGAGGATACATGCGTGGATAGACTCTTTGTCAGGGCCTTCAAGAATCGCTTCAGAATGGCTGCCTTCAGCAGGGTTTTTAATGCCGACTTTTATTTTGTTCATAGCTTCTATCATTCGATCAAAGCTTTTGAGTGTGTCAGCTTTCTCATTGAAAGCTTCTAAAATATCTCTGTCGTTCATAAATCAATAAGTGCTTTTTGTGCTTTTTTATGGTTCGCAGTTCCTAAGTTATTGTGCTTTGGGTTTGGCTTGATAAATAAGTAGGCTTAATTAAAGCCGAAACTCATCAAACAATTCAGCATTTTTATTCACTGGCTAGAGAAAGAGTGGATTTTTCTGGTCGTAATTCTTATGTTGGTCGTGCAGATTGCCATGCCCCATGCTCACACAAAGAACTCGCAAAGAAGCCGACATTAAAAAGATCCTTTAAATACTCTAAGCCCTTGCTATAGAACATACTAATCGGAATCCAGTATAGCTGACGAAATCGCGTGAATCTTTGTCACGATAACTAGAACGGCAATACCATGGATTATTTAGCCAAGAACCACCCCTTTTTACTCGCTTGCTCAACTCGTTTAAAGGCGAAAAAGTGAAGTATTTTTTGGGTGTGTCTTCGTAGTTTCCGTACCATATACACCACTCACAAACATTTCCGTGCATATCATAAAGACCAAAAGCGTTAGGTGAGAAGCTTCCCACATCCGTTGTTTCTCCTCGATACTTGCCTTTTGGACCAGACTTGTATCTACGACCACTAGCATAATTAGCCAGGTCTGGAGTAATAGTTTCACCAAAATGGAATGGTGTAGTTGTGCCAGCACGACAAGCATATTCCCACTCTGCTTCCGTAGGTACTCTATATTCACGCCCAGTTCGTTGCGATAACGCTTCGCAGAATGCTATTGCAGCCTTCCACGATACCTGCTCTACTGGTCGATTTTTACCCAAAAACTTACTAGGATTCTGCCCAACCACTTCTTGATATTGGGCTTGTGTCACTGTGTATTTTCCCATAAAAAAATTTGATACTCGGACTTGATGTTGAGGCGTTTCGTCAATTTCTCCAACTTCTCCTTCAGGAGATCCCATTAGAAATTCTCCACCAGGAATTGCCACCATATCTAAGATGACACCGTTACCAAGGTCCTCCTGTAGGTATTTAGCTTCTCCTAGCTGGCGGCTAACAATTTTGCCAATAGCATTTATCCTCACCGTTTCAAACTCGAAAGCGGACAGTTTAGGTTTCGACTTGGCGAACAGTGCTAATCTTTCTGAGGCAAGCGCCACAGGCCAAGTAAAAGCATTCTGCTGAAATATTGTCGGTAACTGTAGTGAAGATATCTGCTTAATACTTTTTGGAAACTTTTGGGCAGTAGAGTCAGCCTCTAGCGAAAGATTGAGCTTCGAAAAATACATCCCCAGCTGCAAGATTAGTCGGCTCATATCCTTGTGAAAGTCGGGGTCGGGTCGAGCTTGAGCTACATTCCGATATGCCAAATCCACTAGGCTTTCCGGCAACTCATCGGCGCGGGGCAGGCGGGCGTTGCTCACCAGCAACGGCACCACCAGCACGTCCTTTCGCCGCAGAGATTCCTCAATTTC
>PYEQ01000180.1 GCA_003017785.1 filamentous cyanobacterium CCP5
GGGGGTCGTCTTCGGCTAGCTTCACCAGGGTTTCGGCAAAGACCTTGGCGTACTTGGGTGGCGTCGGCTTGGTGGAGGGCAGGCCTTTACCCGTGGCCAAATTAAACGGATTCTGGGCGTGGTAGCCGACCTGATCGTTCTCAGCGATGGCGTAGCCCTTGCCCTTGGTGGTCGCCACATGCACCAGCACCGGCCCTTCATGCTGGTGCGCCTCTTTGAAGGTGGCAATCAGCTCGCTCAGGCTGTGGCCGTCCACCGGGCCCATGTAGGTGAAGCCCAATTCTTCGAATACAGCCCCGACCTTGGGCACCGCTAGCCGCTTCATCCCTTCTTTGACCCGGCTCAGCTCAGGGGTCAGGGAGTCCCCAAGGAAGGGCAGGTGCTTAAACTGCTCCTCCAGGTTGTCTGTCAGGAACTGGACCGGCGGGCTCAGACGCATCTTATTCAGGTAGCGGGGAATTGCTCCCACGTTGGGAGAAATCGACATTTCGTTGTCGTTGAGCACCACCAGCAGATTGGTCTTGGGCAGATGACCGGCGTGGTTGATGGCCTCCAGGGCCATGCCACCGGTTAGCGCACCGTCGCCGATGATCGCCGCCACCTTGAAGTTCTCCCCTTTTTGGTCGCGGGCCAGGGCCATGCCGAGGGCGGCGGAGATACTGGTGGAGGCGTGACCAGCCCCAAAGTGATCGAACTGACTTTCGCTGCGCTTCAGGTAGCCCGCCACCCCGTCTTTCTGGCGCAGGGTGTGGAAGCGATCGTAGCGGCCGGTGATCAGCTTGTGGGGATAGGCTTGGTGACCGACATCCCAAACCACTTTGTCATGGTCCAGATCGAGGGTCTGGTAGAGGGCCAGGGTCAGTTCGACGACCCCCAGTCCTGGCCCCAGGTGGCCACCGCTGGTGGCGACGGTTTCCAGGTGCTTTTCACGGATTTGGCGGGCGATATTTTCCAGCTGACGGATGGACAGACCATGCAGTTGGTTGGGATGAGTTACGTCACTCAGTTGCATATCTGAATTAACCTCTGGGTCATGCAATTAAGAATTCTTGCTAGTCTTCACTGTACTAGTCTTCACTGTAGAGGATTGCTCTATGGCGAGACAGGTGGCGAGATGGGCAGTTTTGGTTTGCCAGTCGCTACGGGGTCAGGTCAGGTTAGGTTGATGGACGAAGTGGGTACTCGGCGTCCTGTCTATTTATTGACCAACACCTTGTAACTGCTTATAACGACCGTTAATCAAGTGATATATCCCTTAATGTTCTGTGATGGTTAATTTTCCTCTTTCTCTCCCCCGTTTCCCGTTGCCTGGGATACAGTTCGCGATCGCTACCCTTGTGGCGACCACCCTCCCTTTGGCGATGCCCACTACCGCTGGGGCTAACGACTATGGCAGCTGTAGCCGCCGCCTGCTGAATGCGGGTATTGCCACTGATGAGGCGGCTACCGCCTGCGCCCGGGCCCTGCATCCCGATCGCGTGGCTAGCTGCGTGGTGGGTATTACGGCGGCGACGGCTCTGGCTCCTGACGATGTATTGTCGGCCTGTAGCCGAGATCGTCGCCCCCAGGAAACCGCTTCCTGCGTCACTGATATTCATCGAGAGCTGGGGTTAGCTGAATCGAAACGGGTTTTAGAGACCTGTAGTCTTAGCCTCTTACCCCTAAGCTATTCTGACTGTGTAGTGGGTCTCAGCCGGACAATTGAACTGGCCACCGAAGAGTCGCTTGGCTATTGTATTTCGGCGGGTTATCAACCCGAAAATGTAGCTCCGACGTTCATTTTTGCCCGTTAGCTCTTGCAAAAAGCTCCGCTTGTGAGAGCGGAGCTAAAAGCTTTCAATTTGGCATCTACGCCGTCCCAAAGCTGTGAAACGGGTCGAATTTCGCCTGTGAGAACTTGCCGCTACCTTTCACGAATGCCCTCAATCACGGTTTCTGCAGGATCTTCATCTAGGCTGAATATTTCTCGATGCGTTCTATGGCTTCTAGAGTATCGAGCAGCTTCTCGCGATCGCTTCTCATAGCGCCACAGCTTCGGCAAGAACTCGATCGCGGATTCTGCTCCGCAGCCCTTTATCAGTCACGATATCAACCTGGCATTCCAGTAAATTCTGTAACTCCATCAGCAGGCCACCTAAGTCGAGTAGGCTCCGCCCTGGTTCCATTTCGACCAGAAAATCTACATCGCTATCAACGTCTGATTCGCCTCGCGCCATTGAGCCAAAAACACGAACGTTGTACGCGCCATACTTCGCTGCTAGCGCTAAAATTTCCTCCCGTTTGTCTTTCAATTGCCCTTCAAAGTTCATGTGCTTGAGCCTCCTTGTTGTCTACGCAATTCTGCCGCAGTGGCTCGAATACCCTCGGCAATTTCTCGAAAGGCTTCGTCCTGATTGGCCCAGGTGGTGACGGGCTGATGGTTTTTGGGCAGGACAGGAAGCTGGCTGAAGAGGGCACCGGCCCCGCCGACGGGACGCAGCAGAATGGGGATGACGCGGGCTTCGCTTGCCTGGTGGCGTTCAATGGCTCGCTGGATTTCGAGGTCGTAGCAGGTGTCGTCGGCCAGAGAATTGGCGCTGATTAGCAGCAGAATGATCTCGGCGGTGTTGAAAAATGCTCTATGCCCCGTAATCAGGGGCTTCGCTCATTTTGTCGAGGTAGGCGATGGCTACTTTTGCTAGGAGGCTTCCTTCTAGATAATGCTTGGCAACTTCTCCGAGGGTGGCTTTGATTGCTTGCGTGTGGCGTTCGGGATTTAGGAGTTGCTGACGGAGGGTTGCCAACCGATGCTGGGGAGACTGTCTGATTTCGGTAAATTCGGCGTCGATGATGGTCAGTGCTTCAGTCTTAGTGGTGACGTTGGGATACTGGACCTGGAGCTGGGTAAGCAGGGTTTGCAAATTGGCGACAGCTTCTCTGACCTCTGGATCAGTTGCATGATTATGTTGGGTTTCGATGTAGGTCTCCACGTGCTCAAAGACCTGCACTTTTTCAGCTTTGGGGAAGTGGTATTTCGGGCTTTTGGTCATGGTTCCGGCTCCTGTTCTAAAATGAATTCCAAATTTCGAGACCCATGCAGTACTCGAATAATTTCCACAGCTTCGGGGAGTGTTCGATAAAAAATGAGGTGTTTGTTGAAGCCTTTGATGGGATATTGACGCACTTGAGCCAATCTCGGCGTCGTAAAGCCACTCAATTTTCCCATCCCAGGCAGTTTGGCAATCCGCTGAAAGGTGGCCTCAGCAGCGTAGAGAAAGCGATCGCCTGCGTCTAAATTATCTCGACTGATGTATGTCGCATGGTCGATTAAATCTTGAATGACAATGGGGCGTTTGATTAGGTTAGTCATGCTGAGGTTGATCGCTCTGATTCTGGCGTACAGTCGAGCGAATCGTTTCCCAGTCGGCAGCGGTCATCGAGGTTGCCTCGCCCGATTCTAGTCCTTCAAGGAGAAGTGGTTCGAGGTGTTCCTTGCGGGCTTTATCTTGCTGGATCAGTGCCTGGATGTAGGCGTCTGCGGTACTAAATTCACCAGAGTCGATGCGGGCTTGCAGATAGGACGTTAAGGCTTCAGGAAGGGAGACAGTGAAAGTTGTCATGGTTTTCTTAGGGAAAGGACGGCTATTTTATCGGCTAAGAATTGGGTCTAGGGCTCGCCTACATCAATTGAGGCATTTGTATTTTTCCTTATTTCCATTGCTACGGCGCGAATGCCTTCGGCGATTTCTTGGAAGGCTTCATCTTGCGTAGTCCAGTGGCTAGAGGTGACGGGCTGGTGGTTTTTGGGTAAGACGGGGAGCTGGCTGAAAGGGGCACCGGCCCAGTCAACAGGACGCAGCAGAATGGGGATGACGCGGGCTTCGCCTGCTTGGTGGCGTTCTATAGCCCGCTGGATTTCGAGGTCGTAGCAGGTGTCGTCGGCGAGGGAGTTGGCACTAATCAGCAGCAAAATGATGTCGGCGGTGTTGAGCTGTTGGTTGATGATTTGGTTGAGATCGTCGCCGGGGAGAATTTGGCGCTGGCTCCAACTGGTGATAATTTCATCGCGTTCGAGCAGGGTGAGGTGGTTGGCGAGTTGGGTTTGCAGGGCTTCGTCGGCGGAGGCGTAGGAGAAGTAGAGGGAAATGGTTTTGCCTTGAGGGATGATGCCGTGGAAGATTTCGTAGTTGTAGAGCCTGCAGCGATTTTGAATGCTCTTAATCTTAGAAAGGTAGTACGGATTTCTCGAATTTTGCTGTGTTGCCCAAAAAAAAGGTAAGTCCTTAGGCATTGCCAAATGACTTAATGCCTCAATAACTTCAAACCTTACATCAATATCAAATTCTTTCTCTAACCTGCTCTTCAAATGAGAAATGGTCGATCTGTTATTAAGAATTCCAAGTGCTTCTGCTGCAGCCATTCGAACTTTGTAATTGGGATCATTGATAGCAGAGAGCAGGCTGGATGTTGCTTTCACATTTTTCATAAAACCTAAGATTTTTGCTGCAGAAGATCGAACTCCTGCATCTGAGAATCGTAAAAGCTCCAAAAAAAAATCAAAGTCCTCTGAAGTATCTGGACTATCTCCAATACAATTGATTCTTCTTAAAAGTGCTGACAAAAAATCTGATAATGTTCTGTCACATTCTTCATCGGAGAGCAGAATCTCCATTATCAGATGCTCTCGTAAATCATCAATCTCGCTTTCTAAAGTGTATGGAACTTCATCATCCTCAAATTGCTCCATAAGATTCAGAGATTTCAAATGCTCATCCACATATGTACTTAGATGATGTTCTGATTCGCGGATTTCTTTGATTGCTTCTAGTTCATATAATGCAAGAGCGACTTCTTTACTAATGTTAAGATTGGATTCACTTAAGATGCCAACCAACAAGGCAACGGCTTCTGCTGAGTGTGTCGATCTCAATAAACAAACCTTTGTGGCATCATCTAATTGACTATTGCTTATCTCCCAAACAGCTTCTCTTTGAAACTCCTGTCGCAAAGCTCCGGCTAGCTCGGCCCCCAATATCAGATCAACATCATTAGTCGCCAACCTCACTACCCGCAAAGCCTGCTCTTCCTTATCCACTAGTGCCAGCATCAGGGCGATCGCTTCAGTCCACTTCAATAGGTTGAGGTAGTCTCGCTTCAGCTCCCCATCGCTCAACTTGGGCAACCGCTGTCGCAAATATTCCGCCGCGTAATATTCCTGAAAAAGCTGATGATGAAATTCAATCTCTCCAGGATCTTTCGCGTCTTGCAGTAGGTGACATCGGTGCAAGTCCTTGAGCCAGAGTTTTGCCTTCGTTGCCGGGTCAGAAACCCCTCGGCCATTCAGCCATTCCTCTAAAAGCCTCTCTGCCCGATCGCGCGACAAGCTATACCAGGCTTCGACAGATTTCGGATCATCCGTCTGAATCATGGAAAACGCTAGAAATTGCAGGATATCGGCCTTAAACTCCCAGAAGTTCTCAGATACCGGAACGTACTCCGCATCCTTTTTGATGCGATCGTACTTTTGGTCAAACTGTCGAAACAGTTCTCCCTTGCTTTGGGGAATTTGCCGGGTAGCGGGGTCAAAGACCTCGCAGAGCAGTTTCAGCAGCAGGGGCGTTTCGGCGATTTCTCGCAGACGGTCTTTAAGCTGCCTCAGCAACGTATCAGCCTGGTCAGGCATGCCCCGGTTGGCCAGGTACTTGCCCACAAACTCCCGCATTTGAGGTTCGCTGAGGGGCCGCATCTCTAACTGCTTGGCAATGCCCAGATCGCCCCCCACCGATAAGTCCCGCATGGTGAAGATCATCGGGGCGGTGAGGTTATCGTTGCGAAAATCCTGAAGCTGACGCCGCCTTTCCTCGGACGGAATCTCATTCACCCCATCCAGCAGCAACAGCAGTTGGTCTTGCAAGAGCCAATCATCCAGTTGTTCTGAAGTAACTCGCACCTTAGCCTTGCGAAATTCTGCCCCGATCAGGTCGGTGATGGGGCGATCGCTCTTCAACTGCACATACACCGGAATGACCGTGGACTCTGTTACACCCCCATCCGCCAACTCCAGCAGCAACCGCTTCAATGTCGTTGATTTCCCCGAACCTGGTCGCCCTGCTAACAGCACATGCTGTCGCTCACGGCCCAAAGCAGTTTTCCGCAATCCCTCCAACACCGGAAAGCGCTCGACCTTTTTCTGAACTTGCTCTATGTCTGCTTCTGGGCGATCTGGCTTTCGCTCTACCGTTTCCGCCTCCAGCGGAATCAGCGCCTCCGTTTTCGTGTAGAGATTCCGCACGTCCTGATAGCGGCGATCGCGGCTGATAAATGTCAGATATTTCTCAAACTCTGCTGACATGACGGCGGGGCGAAGCTTGCATATCAAGTCTATTCTGGCTCACAAGCCCTCTGATGGCCGATATAGATATCTGGCAGGAATTTCCAAGGTAAATCAACGGGATTCTAAACAGGATTAGTATCGTTCGGAGCCGCATCGACAGTGCTCGGAGCGGCATCAACGGGGCTCAGAGCAGCATTAACGGGGCTCGGAGCGGCATCGACAGTGCTCGGAGCGGCATTAACGGGGCTCGGAGCGGCATCAACAGGTCTTAGAGCCGCAACGTCAGGGCTCAGAGCTTCATCCACAGTGCTCCAAGCGGCATGGTCAAGGCTCAGATCAGTATCAATGGCTTCGCCTCAGTCTTCACCCCTGTAGTCTCCCTTCAGCCGTTCTTGTTCCTGGCGAATTTTGGCCATTTCTTGCTCTTTGGCCAGGGCCGTCTGCAGGTTGGCCACGTAAAATTCCATCTTGTGATCGTCGATCGCATCGAGTCCCGACTGGCGCAGGGCCAGCACAAAGCCAATCAGGCGATCAATCCAATACTTGCTAACAAAAGAGTTGCGCCGCAACTCCCCATTCCAGCTGAAATAGCGAAACCGGCCCATGTGGCCATACACCCGCGGCGGAAAGCCGAGCAGCAACTGGGGCGGAATCAGGGGCACCACGTCGTTATTGTTGGCATAGCGGAACATGCGATCGCCCAGGCGTTTATTGGCAGCCCTTACCAGCTGCCAGTCCGCAATCCGGGGCTGGCCAAAGGTATATAGGCCGCTGACGGTAAAGCCCTGACAGTCGAGGGAGAGAGCCGCCATGTTGGCCAGGGCCCCGCCCAGGCTGTGGCCGGTGATCCAGAGACGGGTGTCTGGACTCCACCATTTACGCAGGTAGTGAACCACCATTTTTTCGACGCTGTGCCACGCTTCTAAGAAACCGCGATGGACATAGCCCTTGGGCAACACAGCGGTTTGATCCGCCAGGGTGGTGAACTCCCGGAGCCGAATTTTGAAGTTAGTTTTCCAGTCTTTGAGCTGCTGGCTGCCGCGAAACACCAGAATGATATCGTCGCCCCGGCGAAAGAAAAATGCCTGGGTGTCGGTGGTGAGCATGTCCAGGTATTTAAAGTCCTGACTGTAAGGGTTGGCGGTGTGAATCTGCCCTTCCTGCTGCCACTGTTTGATCACATCCACCACGTACTCCCGGGGAGACAGGCGCATCCACTGGTTTTCCTGGCGGCCGCTCAGCCACAGGTCAACGATGTCGTTGACATATTCTCGATCTTCGTAGACCAGGTGGGCCGCCTTGGCCAGGGAGAGGGCGCGGGCGGTGTCGTCGGGCTCTTTGACGCCAATCTTGGTGAAATCCTGGCCGGTGTAGGGAGGCGGCAGCACCTTAAAGCCGTAGCGCTCAAACAGCCGCTGCACGCCGGAATAGCCCGCCCAGTAAATGTAGTGGCTGAGCTGATCGTAAAAGCCTGAACCTCCTTTACGGCGAAAGCGGCGGTCGCCAATCAGCTGAATCCAATAAATAATGAAGGGGCGGATGTCCCGGGCGCTGATCAGACCGCTCTCGATCAGCATGTCAAAATATTCCAGCCCTCCCAAGAAGCTGTCAAACCAGTCCCGCAGGGTCAGCTCAATGAAGAATTCTTCCTGTTCGTAGCGCTCAAATATTGCCAGGGTCTCAGGGCGAATCGAGTCTTTGTGGGCCAGGCGCTGAATCTCGTTGAGGCCCGTCCGGACTTTGGACATCTGATCGTGCGATCGCAGGGCTCGCTGCAGGCGGGGGTCTGTGGCCTCAAAGCGGATGGTTTCTCCCGTGGCTGGATGCACCACGTAGAACAGGCGAAATTCTTCGTAGTCGAGGATGTCAAGAATACTCTTAACGGCGGTCCGTTCTCGAAAGGCTTTGGCCTCTTGGCGGGCAAAGTCGATTTGCCGCCAGCGCTGCCGCTGTCCATAGAGCATCAGCCAAACCAAAGCCAGCCCCAGCAGCCCCAGCAAGGATTTTGAGAGCATTACGCGAAAGGTTGGGTTGCGCCTGTCCATCGAGCCAGTAAATCCTTAAATTTGAAAGATTTGAATCGGGTATTGACCATAGTAATACTCGATTGTGGCAGCAATGGCGTTCTTGCGCATGCTGTCTCTACTACCTTCAGCCGCAACGTAAGGGCGCGATTTTTGCCGGACTGCTCCCAATCTCCACCATAATGA
>PYEQ01000181.1 GCA_003017785.1 filamentous cyanobacterium CCP5
AGCCGCTGGGGAACCCCTGCTGGACTTTGCCGAAACAGACGTAGTGACCCTGGAAGTCCGGCGAGACGGGGAGACCCTAGCCTTCGAGAAAGACGACGCAGGTAACTGGCAGATGACTCGCCCCGACCAGGATCCGGTAGAACCAGGGGCGATCGCCTTTCTCCTCGACCAGCTGAGTACCGCCACCAGCCAGCCCCCCGTCACCATTACCCCCGATCAGCAGGCGGACTTTGGCTTTGATGCCCCCGTCGGACAGGTAGATCTGGAGCTGGCGGATGGCACCACCCACACCGTCGTCCTGGGGGGGTCGGCCTTTAGCGGCAGCGACCTCTACGTGCTGGTAGATCCGGCTGAGGTGCCCCTGCCAGAGGACGCCAGAGAAACCACCGTCTACGTGATGCCCCAAAATTTGGCCAACGGGGTGAACCGTCCCCTGGAAGAGTGGAAAATCGCCCAAGATCCTGCTCCAGAGCCTACCGAAGAATCCTTAGATCCTGAAGCGGCAGAACCTGAAGCCGCCGCCCCAGATGAGGAAGCCGAGCCAAGGGATTCGACCGATACAGACACCGCCCCCGAAACCCCGGAAGATGCTGATGGTGAGGCCGCTGAGCCAGAAGCAACGGAGTCGGCGCAGTAGGGAGCAATGGGTGAGGTAACGGCGATATTGTTGATTTCCTGCCCGGATCAGCAGGGGCTGGTGGCGAAGATTGCCAACTTTATCTACGCCAACGGCGGCAACATCGTCCACGCCGACCAGCACCGGGATCCGGAGGCGGGGCTGTTTCTTTCTCGCATCGAGTGGCAGCTAGCCGGGTTTAACCTGCCGCGAGAACTGATCGACCCGGCCTTTGGGGCGATCGCCCGGCCCCTGGGGGCCACCTGGGAGCTGCGCTTTTCTGACGACGTGCCCCGACTGGCGATCTGGGTTAGCCGTCAAGATCACTGCCTGCTGGATCTGCTCTGGCGGCACAGGGCGGGGGAACTGCAGGCGGAGATTCCCCTGATTCTCAGCAATCATCCCCATCTGCAAGCGACTGCGGAACAGTTCGGCATCGACTACCACCACGTGCCGATTTCCAAAGACACCAAGGCGGCTCAAGAGGCCCACCAGCTAGAGCTGCTGCGGCAGTACGCCATCGACCTGGTGGTGCTGGCGAAGTATATGCAGATTCTCTCGCCGGGGTTTATCGCCGAGTTTCCCCAGATCATCAATATCCACCATTCGTTTTTGCCCGCCTTTGTGGGAGCGCACCCCTACCACCGCGCCCATGAGCGGGGGGTGAAAATCATCGGCGCGACGGCCCACTACGTTACGTCGGATCTGGATGCGGGCCCGATTATTGAGCAGGACGTGGCCCGCATCAGCCACCGGGACGATGTAAAAGAGCTGATTCGCAAGGGCAAGGACGTAGAGCGGCTGACCCTGGCAAGGGCGGTGCGGCTGCATTTGCAGAACCGGGTGCTGGTGTATGGCAATCGGACGGTGGTGTTTGGGTAGGTGGCTTCGGCTACGCTCAGCCACCGGGTCAGCTACGCTCAGCCACCGGGTCAGCTACACTCAGCCAGCGCATCGGGCATCGGGGGGTGAGCGGAGTCGAACCCCAAACCAATCGTTGACCCAATTTACTCACAACCTACGTCTTCTGCTTGGTCAAGAAGCGATCGAGCTGGTTGGCAAACGCCTGCTGATCTCGCTGATTGAAAGGGGGCGGGCCGCCGGTTTCGATACCGCTGTTGCGCAGATCTTGCATGAAGTTCCGCAGGGATAGGCGCTCTCGAATGTTGCCCTTAGTGTAAAACTCGCCACGGGGATTCAGGGCGTAGGCTCCTTTTTCGACCGCTTCGGCAGCCAGGGGAATGTCAGCGGTAATCACCAGATCTCCGGTGGCGAGATGCTGGGCAATGTAGTTGTCGGCAATGTCTAGGCCGGCCCTCACCTGCACCGCATCAATGAAGGGGGAGGCAGGGATTTGCAGCTCTTGGTTGGCAACCAGGGTGGTTTTGATCTGCACCCGCTTGGCGGCGCGAAACAAAATCTCTTTGATCACGTTGGGACAGGCATCGGCATCAACCCAGATTTGCATGGCTTCGCTATCGAGACAGCATTTGTCTCACTCTATAAGTGTGGTTGAATTCCCCAAACCCCTAGAGTATTCTGGGAAATCGCAGGGGGATGACTCTTGGCGGGGAAGTGAGAGGTGGCAGCCTCCCAAATCCCCTAGACATCCCGACCTAGTGCGAGTAGCTCGGAACGCCTAGAGCCATCTTAGGATCTGGCGTCTCTGGTGACACTCTCTCAGGGATGCCCTGGAGGTTTCCCCTGTTTTCCTCCAAACCAAAGGACACACATCATGTTCCATCAATCTGAGAGTGGATCAACGCATCAACCTGTCTCCGAACCGGGGCGATCGCCTATTGCTCTACCGCCCCATAACCAGGAAGTGCTGAGGATGTTTCTCCTCGGCGACTGTGGCGCGGTTCGCAACATGATCGCCCGCCTCGCCACCAACGGCATCGCCGACGCCAACCGCTGGACTCCCCTCCAGCCCACTGGCCGAGACGGGGAATATATTTCGGTGCATACCAAACGCATGGCTCCTGAAGTGAGGTAATGATAAATGGTGGGCAATGCCCACCCTACTAACTATGGGTTGCGCCCACCATTCACCTGGTATTCGAAAAGGAGCCTGAACCCACCTTTTTGTAGATTTAGAGCTGTAATTCATGTAAGCATGATGGGGTGGTGGGCTTACAGTTGGATGAGGATAGCAATCCGAATTGATTTGTAAGCGTAGAACGGGCATCTTGCCCGCGTAGGTGAAATACCTCCCCTAAAGCTCTTTATGATTCATCAAGGAACGCTATAGCGATCTAATTTGATTTTTGAGAGCGAGGTATAGTCGCTGAAACACGTACATCGCTTAGACCGTTCATACACTAGGCAGGATTGATATATATCTTGTTGAACTCCAGCCAACTTTCAACATGTTGCCTAGATGAATCTCATCAATGCATCTAAAGTACAATGTTGAATAATTACACTTTAAAGAGGAGTAGCAATCCGAAAGAGATGGAAAACATACAAGAAAAAATCGCTTTACTTGAGCAGTCGATTTCAGACGAAAGAAGGAGACTGTCTACTGACAGATTGGATATATCTTTTGGCGAATTGATCAATCTTTACAAAAACAAAGAACTTATTATTAGGCCAGAATATCAGAGGCTATTTCGATGGTCAGAGTTCCAGAAGACAGCGCTTATAGAATCTATTCTGCTCTCAATACCAATTCCTCCTATATTTGTTGCAGAGGATCAAGATGGTGTGTGGGAATTAGTTGATGGTTTGCAACGTGTTTCTACCTTTATTAGTTTCTTTGGAGAGTTGAGGAACGATAATTTAGAAGATGAAGGATCAGAGATAGACTCGGACTATATGGTTGATGAGTCACAGCAAGAAGAATCGGAAAATGATGAGGAGACAATAACTGGAAATCAAAATAAGTGGACACTGCAAGAAGGAGGATTAATCAAAAGCCTGAAAGGCTTTAATATTGACACCCTTCCGCGAAGTTTAGGAATAAACCTAAAGCGAGCCGTTTGTAGAGTCGAAATTTTAAGGGGTGAGAGTAATACCTCCATGAAATATGAGTTGTTTAAGCGACTTAATTCAGGAGGATCAAAGTTGACACCCCAAGAGATAAGAAACGCAATTTATCGAGGAGTCGACTCTAGACTAAACGAACTTCTGTTGAGAGTTAGTCAAGGCGAAACCTTTAAATCTTTAACTCAGCTAAGCAAAGGAAAGCTAAATGAATTATATGATCAAGAGCTAGTTCTTAGATTTTTTGCCTTTTATGGACAAGCAGATAATGTCAACGAAAATATGGAGAAGTTTTTAAACGATTTTATGGAGAAAACTGTTCAAGAAGAGGATTTTGATTATGATTTTTATGAATCCTTAATTACAGAGTCCTTAAACCTGGTGAATAACCTAGGAGACACCAAAGTTTTCAGGAATGAGGGGAATCTGTTTGTTCCAGCAGATTTTGAAGGTATATTAATTGGACTTGCTCAAAATATTGAAAAGTACAGAAATAACCTTAATCTTCTAAGAACAAAAATTTACGAATTAAAAAATGATGGCCAGTTTAGAAGATATTCTGGAACAGCATCTAATAGTAGAAGCCGAATAAGAAATCGGCTCAAAAGGGCGGATGTAATATTTAAATGACAGGCCATGATGTCGCGAGATGTATGATGACTTAGATTTTGCTTTACAGGAAATTATTGAAGAAAGAGTATCTATTCTTTTTGAAATTGAGAAGGCAATTTTTACCAGGAGGTACTCTTTTTCTTCAAAGCATCAGGATATTTTCTCAACCCAATCGATATCTATGCTTTATTCGATCTGGGAAAGTTTTGTTCAGAAGTCATTTAATCTTTACATAGATGAGCTTAACGAAAGAAATATAAAATTTCATGATTTTTGTGATGAAATAGTTGTTCACTGCATGGAAATTCATTTTAAGCAGTTTAGAGATTATCCCACTACCCCTAACAAAAAAATCAAGTTTTTTGGAACGCTCAAGGAGTTTCACTCTAGCGATACTTTTCTTATTCCGAGGGTTGTTAATACAGAGAGCAATGTTGGTTTTCATGTTCTCAATAGATTGTTGAAAAGCTTTTCGCTTGAACCATTTCCAGAACATTGGGAGAAATATACTCACCCTAATTCTAATCTGAAAGAGTCAATGCGCTTATTCTTGAGGTTGCGTAATACTGTTGCTCATGGAGGTGATTTGGTTTCTGAGGATAAAATTGATCAACACCTCTATGTTAGATTTAAAGAGATGGTGATAGATCTAATGTACGAAGTAAGATTGAAGATGTTAAACGCGATCAAAAATGAAACTTTCTTAAAATAACTCGACGTAGGATAGATTAGCGCAGTTTGATGAATCGGTAGCCTATCTCGGAGAGTGCATTGCTGATAATTGCGATCGCCGATCTTGTAGGGTGCATTGCTAATAAGCAAACCCACCAAACACCATTCTTCTGGGCATTCTGACTACAATCTAAATGAGCCATTCCATACCCAACTAGCGAAGCCCCGCTGTTGTAGGTGATACTTGCTTCACCTGGCATTCTTCAGATCAGATATGATAAATACATCTCATCGGCCATAGCTAGGAAAAAGCCATGTTGCGAGATGCTCTAAAGCAAGAAATTGACAAACTGAGCGAACTCCAACTTAGAAAAATCGCTGATTTTGTCACCTCCCTCAAAGCCCAATCCCAGCAACCATCCAAACCTGTCCCCTTTTGGCAAAGCGCGACCCCTGCCGAGCGATCGCAAGACCTTCGAGCATGGACTGCTCACCTCCCTAAACCAAGCCCAAGCTTCTCGGACAATGCTTTTGATCGCAGCAGCATTTACGAATAGTGGCTAAATAGTTGTTGGACACTAATGTTGTCCTGCGATTGAGCAATCCATCCGACGAGCAGCACAGTTTAGCAACTGAGGCAGTCGCAATCTTACTCATACAGGCAAATGAGTGTTACTTAACAGTACAGGTGTTGATTGAGTTTTGGGTCGTTGCCACATGCCCGATTGACGTCAATGGTTTGGGCTGGTCAGTTGAGCAAACACACAGCATCATCAATCAATTGCATGATCGTTTCCCGCTTGCAGAAGAAGTCTCTCAGATTTTCACAAACTGGCTGACATTAGTCAGCGAAAACCAAATTAAGGGTAAACGAACCCATGATGCTCGTATTGTGGCAGCCATGTTAGTAGCTGGTATTAGCCATGTCCTCACTCTAAATCCATCCGACTTCTCAGGCTTTGCACACATCAAAATTGTGCATCCCAAGGAAATTACGACCTCTGCTTAAGTGCGATCGCCCATCTCGCAGAGTGCATTGCTAATAGATTACTGACGTAGCCAGGCTAGCAGCGGTTTTTGAGCGCCACAGCTACTCTGCCTAGAAAATACATTCAACAAAAAGCAGATGGATCAAAGCCTGTTGCAATTTGTGATCACGGCTTTCGTGATGCTAATCGTCGTGGTCAACCCCGTTGCGGTTGCCCCAGTCTTTGTCTCGGTAACTAGCGGGATGAGGAGACTCGAGCGAAAGCGAGTCTTAAATCGGGCCTTGCTGACGGCTTTCGGCGTGGCTCTATTCTTTTTATTTGCAGGGCGGGTGCTGCTCTCCTATCTCGGCGTGACGACCCATGCCTTTGCCGTTAGCGGGGGAGTGCTCCTATTCCTGCTCGCTCTGCCCACCCTCTTTGGGCAAAAATCGACGACACAATCTCCAGGAGGCGAAGGCCAGGAAACTACCGATGAAGACGTGGCCGTTTTCCCCATGGCGCTGCCGCTGCTGGCTGGCCCCGGCACCCTGGCAACCGTGCTGGTACTGGCAACCCAGGCCGGCAGCGATATGCTGCGGCTGAGCGCGATCGCCATCATGCTCGCCTGCGTCTATCTGATCTCGTGGCCAATCCTGTATGCCAGCGATCGCTTAATTACACTGATGGGTGAAAGCAAGGTGGGCATCCTCACCCGCGTCTTTGGCATCATTCTGGCGGCCCTGGCGGTGCAGTACGTTTTCAACGGCATCACGGGCTATTACGATTCGTTGATTAACCGTTGAACCGAGTGAACTGGGGGATCATTCCTATTTTGGATATTTCGTTGTCGATGACGTAGATAATTACTACGCCTTGGTCACGTCAAAAAGCGTAGAGGTCATCAAACCTCTCAAAAATGAGCCCTGGGAATGCCAGAGTTTGGCATCAAAACCGTCGATGGCCATCGCATTATGGTTGGGCAAGACCTTGAGGCATAAATCAGCGCGTGACCACGCCCTATCCGCGATCGCTCTTCTCCGACAAATCCGCCGGGGATTCAGCGCTACGGTGTAGCAGGCTAATCTGCATCAAAATGTTTTTTCGCTCCAGATAGGTGGTGGCATGGCGGGCGCGATAGCGCAAAAAGTCAAGCTGCTGCTGAAAATCGGCTAGATGATCCTTAATACCGGGCTGCATGGGGGTGCTCCTTTGATCAGTGGGGGCTGTAGAGGCACGTCCTGGCGCTGTAGGCGGCTCCCGTTTGCTAAGAACGAGAGATAGCCAGGCGCTAGTTTGGGAGGTGTTCGCTTGATTACCCGCATGGTCGTATATTTACTCCCTCACCGCCATCGAAGTTTACGGGGTTAACGAGCATTTGCTTAAGTTCTTGCTTGGGAGTTAAATCAGCCATCAGGTAGCCTAACCCCGCACGGTTGCCCTAGGCTGACTTCTCCGTAATCGAGGCGGCTTCAATAAAAATTCGTTTTACCTCAGAATGATTCTGGCGAATGTTGCCTTCGATTCGACGAATAGCCGCTTCAATTTCATCTGAGGACAGCTCATCTTCAAATTCAATATTGAGGGCTAGCATTACGTCCTCGGGTCCAAAATGCAGGGTAATCAGCGGGCCAATCTCAGAAACGGCCTGATCCGATTTGACGATCGCCTTGATGCTGTCCTGGGTTTCGGGCAGAGCGCTTTCACCGATCAGCAGTCCTTTGGTTTCAGAGACCAGCACCATCGCCACCCCAATCAGAATGACGCCAATAATGGTCGAGGCAATGCCGTCGTAGACAGCGTTATTGTGCAAATCCGTTAGGTAGATCCCGACAAAGGCAACCGCTAACCCTAGCAGAGCCGCCGCGTCTTCAAAAATCACAATGAACCGGCTGGGGTCTTTGCTACGCCGGATGGCAGCCCAGAAACTGACCTTGCGATTCGGGCTTTGCTTATTAAATTCCCGCACCGAAACTACCAGTGCCGTGCCTTCAAATAGGGCCGCGGCCCCTAGCACCGCATAGCTGACCAGGGGATTACTGGAGGGCTCGGGATGCTGAAAACTTTGAACGCCTTCATAAATGGAAAACCCACCCCCCAGGGAGAAAATCAGGACGGCGACCACCAGCGACCAGAAGTAGAGTTCCTGGCCGTGGCCCAGGGGGTGCTGTTCGTCGGGACCTTTCTGGCTTTGCTGGAGACCGTACAGCAGAAGCACCTCATTGACTGAATCAACGATGGAGTGAAACCCCTCAGACAGCATGGCCGAGCTGCCGCTGATGCTAGCGCCGATAAATTTAGCAATGGCGATCGCGATATTCGCGACCATGGCCGCATAGATTGAAACCTTAGATGAATCTGCCATCGGTATTTATTTCAGAACTCTAGCGCATTAGCCTATGGTCACAATAGCGCCCAACCGGAGTCCAGCCTATCTGTCCAGGGATATTCCAATGGCAAAAATCGACAGTAAAAAAGCGCCCGACGGCATCGGGCGCTTTTAGCCTCTATTCACTTAGAACGTGGCTAAGCATCTAGAGTTAACCAACGATTTCAGGAGCTTCCGTTGTCGCCAGGTCTAGGGGGAAGTTGTGCGCATTACGCTCATGCATCACTTCCATACCCAGGTTGGCGCGGTTGATCACGTCCGCCCAGGTGCC
>PYEQ01000182.1 GCA_003017785.1 filamentous cyanobacterium CCP5
GGACTGGGAGACACCGATGACCTGTTTGAAAGTGCCGTCTTCTCCCTACAGCTAGATCGTCAGGGCATAGTGGCTGATGGAGCCCTATTAGCGGCACCCGGCCATGGATTTACTATGGTATCTGCCCGGACTGGAGCTTCAGAATCCGTCCGACTGTTACCCCCAGAGACTTCTTTAGTGGCAACGGGGCATGATTTACAATCCCTTGGAGCAACCACCTCCGGGCTACTTCACCGATATGGTCTTTCATCTGGGCAGCTGGCTGATGTGCCATCCCTAATGATGGCTGCTTTCCTCAAGGCCGATCAGACAGAACGGGGTCAGGATTGGCTGGCCACAGATTATGCTTTGGCCAGGATAGAAGCAGCGGCTAGCCGGCCTGATTGGGCTTTGACTGTACATAGGACACCCCAGACAGAGCCAACCCTAGCCCGCCTGGATCAGGTCGCCCAGGAGCAGGGCCTTAGCATCGGTAAGCTGGCTATTGGCGAACATGATTTGGTGGCCTGGTCGAGGCTTTCTGTGGCCGATAATTCTTCTCGAAAACGCTACCCGTTGCAGGTCAGAACAGAGATTGCTGGACTGCGGACCCAGTTGGGTGATTATGAGATTCTCAGCCCTTCAATCTCATTGATGGATCGATTGTTGCGGCCTGAGGAAGGGCAAAAACTAATCGAGACCTCCCTGTGGAAAACCACTACGGCTCCCCTCAGCCAACCCAACACAGGGTATTTCTATGTGAACTGGCCCCAGGTGCTGCCCGGTCTGCGCCAACAGTTTTCCTGGCTACGGGTGGTAGAAACCGCTGCCCAACCCCTGTTGAGCCATCTTGAGGCGATCGCCATTACCGGATACGAGAGCCAGTCCCAAATCAGAACCGGAGCCCTATCCCTTTATCTCAGCAACCACCAGACACAATGACCACAGCCCCTTGGTCTGTTTTAGCAGCCGGTCTCGAAGCGAGTAGCTTAAGTACCGATCAGTGGCGAATCCTCGAAGCCTGGGAGCTATCAGATCCCTGTCGCGCCCAGGCCTGGGGAATCACCCCTGACTCGGTGAGATCTACCTTGGAACAACGCCTTGACTGGCTCAGGCGTTTACAGCCTACTATCGACCAGCTGCCGCTACCGCCAGCACCGATTACCCAATATCTGCCTTTGCTGTGGCAGCTATGGATACCCCTAGCATTGAGGCTAGATCGACTTTATCAATCCCAAGCCCCCCCCTTGATCTACGGGCTGCTGGGTGGACAGGGAACTGGCAAGACCACCTTATCTAGAATTTTGCAGCAACTGCTAAGGGCTATGGGGCGTCGAATGGTGGGCTTTTCGATTGATGATATTTACAAAACCTACGCCGATCGTCAGCAGATTCGTCACCAGGATCCCCGCTTGATTTGGCGGGGCCCCCCAGGCACCCACGATATTGCCCTTGGGGTCGAAACCCTAAAACAGGTGCGTAATTCCCAGGGACCAGTTGCGTTTCCCAGGTTTGATAAATCCCGCCATGGAGGTGAGGGCGATCGCTGCGCTCCGGAGATCATAGAGGCTGTGGATATTGTTCTTTTCGAGGGATGGTTTCTGGGGGTACGCCCCCTGCCAGCCATGGACTGGCGGCAGGCTCCTTTCCCGATTCAGAGCGAATCCGATCGGCACTTCGCTCAAGATATGAACGACCGGCTCGCGGCTTATGTACCCCTATGGGATGAGCTGGACCAGCTGATGGTGATGATTCCAGAGGACTATCGCCTGAGCCAGCAGTGGCGCCTCCAGGCAGAACAGCAGATGAAAGCCCAAGGGCTGAGCGGGATGGCGGATGAAGCGGTGATGGCTTTTGTTCAATATTTTTGGAAAGCCCTACATCCAGAGCTGTTCATTTTGCCCTTGAGGGAGGCAGAATGGGTGGATCTGGTAGTAGAAATCAACGCTGACCGTCAGCCCCAGGCCATTTATTCACCTTCCATAAAGTCTCTTGAGATGTGAAGTCAAAAGAGGCTATAACGGGATCAGGGTGGGTCTATCTCAAAAAGGTTAAGGCTATATTTAGCCGGCTGCGTCGTCCCCCTAGTCGTATATATCTAAAGCCATATGAGTATGACCGTCCAAGTGCTAGAACCTGAAGGCATCCTAGACAGCTCAAAGGCCGAGCGGTTTCGTCAAACTGTCAATGATCTTCCAGGGGAAGCAGAAGTTTTACTGCTGGACCTGAAGGATGTCACCTTTATCGATAGTTCGGGTTTAGGAATTCTAGTCGTTATTTTGAAGCAGCTGCGAACTGCGGGTCGCAGACTGTGCATCTGCTCAATTAATGACCAGGTTAAGATGCTGTTTGAACTGACCAGCATGAATCAGGTCTTTGAAGTCTTCGACGATCGCGATGCTTTTGAGGCTGAAGTTTTGAGTCAATCTGGCAGCCTCAGCTAAGAAAATGTCGGTCGTTCACCCCGCCTTCAAGCGGGGCGAACACATGCCTAGGGAAGCACCCGGCATTGTCCCATTGTTTGGGAACTCAGTCTCATTTAAGCGTCACAGCCACGAGGGACATATCATCAGTCGCAGCTGCATCTAGCCGCTTCTGGGCCATGGTTTGCAGGATATCATCGACACTCTTCTGTCCTTGAAATTCGCTGAGTAACTCGATAAAGGCCTCCAACCCAAAACACTCTTGGTTGTTCTGAATAATTTCATACAGGCCATCGCTAAACAGATAGAGAGTGCTGTCGGGAAGCAGTTCGCAGCGGCGCCATCGATAGGTGGCCTCCGGCAGCATCCCGATGGGCATGCCAGAAGTCCTTAGCTGCTGAATGGTGGGGGCACTGGCACCATGGCGGGAGACGGCAACCGCCGGTGGATGGCCAGCGCTGGCGTAGAGCAGCTGCCGGTTGACACAGTTGAGAACGCCGTACCAGATGGTGAAGTATTTCTCATTTTGGGCGCTCATTTGAAAGGTTTCATTAAGAGCCTTAAGCACTTTTTCTGGCCGATAGAAATTGACGTCGGGTAGGGATTGCGATCGCAGGACGTTCAGCACAGAAGTAGACAGCAGTGCAGAGCCAAGACCATGACCTGAGACATCTAGCAGGTAAATGGCCAGATAGTCTGGATCGAGCCAGTAGTAGTCGTAGCCATCTCCTCCTAGCTGTTGGGAGGGACAAAACCGCCCTTGGATCGGCACTGGGCCTGTGCAGTCAGTGGGCAGCAGCGATCGCACGTATGATTCAGCTTCCAAAAGTTCGGCTTCTAAACGCTGTTTCTGCTGCCGGAGAACCCGAGTCATAGCGTTAAGCCGCAGCCCCGCCCGCACTCGAGTTTTAAGCTCATTGCCATCGACGGGCATCGCGATTAAATCGTCTGCTCCCATGTCCAGCGCTTGAATTTGCTCTAGACTGCCGTGGCGCGGGGTCAGAAGCAGCAAAAACGTCGCCGCTAGCTGATCAGAATTCTTAATGGTTTGGCAAATCTTCGAAGCATCGACCGTGCCCGGCAGATCCCACTTACAAATGATCAGCCCTGGCTGCAGCTGTGCTGCCTGGCTAAGACCGGATTGACCGTTTTCAGCCAGGGTCACCCCATACCCCTGTTCCTGCAGAACACGGCTCAGCAGCTGCCGATTGATCGGATCAGGGTCAATTACTAGAACGTCAGTCAAAGTATCGGTCATAGGATATGGGGATGGATAAAATCGGTGCTGAGACGATTGTCCGTCCGGCTGCTGCGGTCTATGGAATAAGTCACGATTAGGGCTTTCTCAACCCCATCGGTATAGCCCTATCCAGGCCTGAAGGCGTTAGCCCGTTCTTGCTAACACAGCCGAGTCTAGCCTAGCCAGACCCTTGAATCCCAGTCTACTCATCAGAACATCAAGGTTTCTAGAGGATGGGGAGCTATCGGTCATAGTCTTCCCACCAGGGAAAGGGAGAACTGACCGACGAGCCAGTCAATTTTTGAAAAGTGTCGTCGGCAATACCCTGGATCGAACGTAAGTTTGTTAATTGAGAGTAGACGGCCCACTGGGTATTGAGCAGTTAGCTGCTGCATTAAAGAATCCAAGGAAACTGTATACATGGATCATTCGAGCTGTCCCCTGCCTACGAGCTGCGTGGTTCCGGTGATTAAGTCTCCCCAGGACTACCAGGCTTACCGCATTAGCCCCAACGACACGAATCGACTAGCGATAGTATTCGATCCCACCGTGGCTAATATGTCCTTGACCTACTGTGTCGAGATTTTCGATGTAGGCGGAAAAACTCCACCCAATCGCCATCAGGTCGCCGTAGAAATGTTCTTTGTGCTTAAGGGCCATGGCCTCGCCACCTGTGATGGTAAGACCGTCGCTATTCAGGCTGGAGACAGCATTCTAGTACCGCCCACCGGGGTCCATGTGATCGAGAATATCGGAGACACCCGCCTCTATGCCCTCTGTATCATGGTGCCGAACGAAGACTTTGCTGAGCTCATTCGTAGCGGTGTTCCCGCTGAGCTAGACGAGGAAGATTTAGCGGTATTGGGCCGGCAGGATACCCTAGCCGCTAGCCTAGTTTCCTGTCCTTAAAACGGTCTCTGGGGCGATCGCCGTGGGATCATCCCCTTAAAGCAGTCATCCCTCAAGTTACTATGCCTGGCTATTCAGTCGCCCCTAAACAAACTCTGTCAATGCAGACGCGGGACGGGGTCAGACTCGACGCGGATGTATATATCCCTGAAGGGGAAGGTCCCTTTCCAGTCCTGCTGATGCGGCAGCCCTACGGTCGGGCGATCGCCTCCACCGTCGTCTACGCCCACCCTATTTGGTACGCCAGTCACGGCTACATCGTCGTCATTCAGGACGTGCGGGGACGGGGCAGTTCTGAGGGCACCTTTGAGCTGTTTGCTAAGGAGGGTGAGGATGGCTACGACACAGTGCAGTGGGCCGCCAGCCTGCCGGGCAGCGACGGCCAGGTAGGCATGTATGGGTTTTCCTACCAGGGAATGACCCAGCTCCACGCTGCTGCCGCCCAGCCCCCGGCCCTGAAGGTTCTGGCCCCGGCAATGGTGGGCAATGACCTCTATGCCGACTGGGCCTACGAAAACGGGGCTCTCTTGCTCCAGGCAGGGTTGGGTTGGGCGTTACAACTGGCAGCTGAAACCGCCCGCCGTAAGGGGCAAGTCGAGGCCTATCAGCAACTCTATCAGGCAGCCCGGAATCTACCATTGACCGGGATTAAACCAGCTTATCCAGACATTCTGGCGGAGTTAGCACCTGACTCTTTCTTTCATCAGTGGCTCAAACATCCCCAGCCCGACGATTACTGGAGCGGTCTGACACCGGATTTGAGCCGAGTAGATTTGCCCATGCTTCACATAGGGGGCTGGTTTGATCCCTATCTGCGGGGAGATCTTCGCCGGTTTCATGGGCAAGTTAGTCAGTCTAGCCAGCCCCATCAGCTCTGGGTAGGTCCATGGAGTCATATCCCTTGGGGACGGCGATCGGGAGAGGTTGACTTCGGAGACAACGCGAATAGCCCCATGGATGGAGTTCAGGTGCGGTGGTTTGACCGCTTCCTAAAAGCCGACCCTGCTGATCTGCTGACTGAGGCACCGATTCGGCTGTTCGAGATGGGCACGAACCGCTGGCTCAGTCTCAAACAGTGGCCGCGCACCCAGGCCTACAGGTATTTTCTCACCAGCAGCGGATTGGCCGCCATTCGCCTGGATGATGGCGCCCTCAGTGATTCACCGCCCGCTAATGCCAGCTGCGACCTGCTGGTCCATGATCCTTGGCGTCCGGTGCCGTCCCTGGGGGGGCACAGCAGTGTTCCCAGCGGGGCGTTTGAGCGTTCTGCCATTGACAGCCGCAGCGACGTTCTGACCTATACAACTCGGTCTTTACTGTCGGCCATCAGCGTTGCGGGGGATGTTAAGCTGCGGCTCTACTGTGCAGCCGATGCGCCCTGTTTCGACCTGAGTGCCGTACTCTCAGTGGTTCGTCCCAGCGGCCAAGTGATTAACTTTACCCAGGGATACTGCCGAGTCGAGCACCAAGAGGCCAGTCTGGCTCACCCCCGGCTAATTTCCCTGCCTCTGCAGGCCTCTTGCTTTCACCTCTCTCCCGACGATGCCCTTCGTCTGAGTCTGAGCGCGGCCAGCTTCCCCGCCTATCCGATCAATCCAGGAACTGGCGAACCGGCTGCCGATGTCGAAACTATTCGTCAACGGGTGATCACTATTGCGATCTACCACGGCCCAGACCATGAATCTTGCTTAATGGCTGCACGAGCAGAAAGGGATGATATTGCAATTGGGTAGGTGCGCTAAAGCTGACTAAATCACGCCTTTCGAACTGGGAATGGTCTGAGCCCGGCGTGGGTCAACGGCGATCGCCATCCGCATCGCCCGAGCGAAGGTCTTGAAAGTGGCCTCAATGATGTGATGGGAGTTGATACCGTCAAGCTGGCGAATGTGGAGGGTCATCTGGCTGTGATTGACGATAGCAACAAAAAACTCTCGCACCAGCTGGGTGTCGTAGGTGCCGACCCGCTGAGTGGGAATGGTCAGCCCATAGCTGAGATGGGGCCGCCCGGAAAAGTCGAGAGCCACCTGCACCAGGGCTTCGTCCAGGGGAGCAACAAAATGGCCAAACCGATGGATGCCTTTGCGATCGCCCAGCGCCTGATGTAAGGCCATACCCAGGGTGATGCCCACATCTTCATTAGTGTGGTGGTCATCGATTTCCAAATCCCCTTTGGCCCGCACGTCCAGATCAATCAGCCCGTGGGAGGCAATTTGATGCAGCATGTGGTCTAGGAACGGGATGCCGGTGTCGGCGCTACAGCGTCCGGTGCCATCGAGGGTAAGGCTGACTTGGACGTCGGTTTCCCCCGTGGTGCGGCTGACCGTAGCGGTTCTGAGGGGATAGTCGGCGTCGGAAATGGGAGAAATGTTGCGATCGCGGGTTTGCATAGTAAGCGTATGATCAGGAGCCAAAGGCATCACTACTTCATCCTGCCACAGGACTTTAGAATAGGAACAATTCACTAGCCAATGTCTACGACTGCTCTAGATACTTCTAAGCCAACCTCCGTCAGCCAATTCAAACCGCTAATGGCAACTATCAGCGGCTATGCCTTGTTGCTATTTTTATTGAGCAGTCTACGGCATGCTCTGTTTCAATCGGGAGCTCTAGATTTAGGCTATCACGATCAGATTCTGTACTTGCTCAGCCGGGGCGAACCACCGATAGTCTCTTTTTGGGGCTACCACTTTTTGGGCGGGCACGCGGAGTGGATTTACTACGGTTTAGCCGGACTTTATCGAATCTACGCCAATGTCCACTGGCTGCTGGCGGTTCAAGCAGTCGCCCTGGCTATTGCCATCTGGCCAATGCTGCGGCTGGCTGATCAGGCTGGCTTGAACCACAGGCAGGGATGGACAATAGCGATCGCCTATTTGCTCTATCCCCTGGTGTTTAACGTCAACCTGTTTGACTTTCATCCAGAGGTGATGGCAGTGCCGTTAATTTTGACGTCGGTACTAACGGCCAGGGAACAACAGCCAGTCGGGTTTGCGATCACAACGACCCTGATTTTGGGCTGCCGGGCTTCCCTGTCGCTGCTACTGGTGTTTATGGGTCTCTGGTTGATTCTCTTCGAGCGGCGTCGCTGGTATGGGGCCTATGCCCTGGTAATTGGGACGGGCTGGTTTTGGGTGTTCTCCCGCATCCTGGTACCGCTATTTAAGCCCGATGGGTACCATGCTCTCAATCGCTACGGCAGTCTTGGCAGTTCAATCTCCGAGGTAATTTTTAACGTTTTTCTAAAGCCAGGCACGACGCTTCAGCAGCTATTTACCCTCTCTAACCTGGAGTATTTAGTACTATTATTAGTCCCGGTGCTCTGGGGGCTGTCTTGGCGTCGCCTCGCACCTCTATTCGCCTGCTTGCCAATCCTGGGCATGAACCTGCTCTCAGAAAGTCTGGCCCAGAAAAACTTAATTTTTCAATATTCCCTGCCGATTTTGCCCTTTCTGATGCTGGCGGTGATCAGCAGTCTGGCTGCAAAAGAATGTCTGCTACAAAAACGACGCTGGATCGTACTTTGGTGTCTGATTTGCTTTGCCGCCCTGGGGAAATACAGCCATTTCACAGGTCTCTACCTATCCTCTCTAGATACCTGGTCGGCAACTCGTCAGGCGATCGCCCAGGTTGATACTAAAGCACCGGTGTTGACGACCCACAGCATCGTGCCCCACTTATCTCACCGGCCAATCATTCACTTCACGGCAGAAGCCAGCCGCGATGCAGACCTGAGACAGTATGAGTTCGTGCTGCTCAACCTGCGCACCCCTGGCTATGAAAGCTCTGCCGAACTGGCTCAGTATCTTTTGAGCAAATTAGAGAATGACTCCGTGTTTGAGCAAAAGTATTCTCAAGATGATGTCTATCTCTTT
>PYEQ01000183.1 GCA_003017785.1 filamentous cyanobacterium CCP5
GCCATATACTCATCGACTTCACCCTGGAGGAAGACGGCTACGACCCGGTGTTTTACGGGCAGGAAGCCTTGCAAGCAGCTTTGGCAGACCTGCTGCCGGAAGCGGAAGCCCGCGCCATCTATCGGCTGCTGGATGAGCAACAGGAAGCCTCTAATCAGCTTGGTTCCCTTTATCGGGATGTGGGTCGCCGCTACATCTCGGCCTTTGCGGTGATCGCCGCCACCCTGGCGGCGGTGCCCCTGCCCTTTGCCACCATGCCGGTGCTGACCACCCTCCAGGTGTCGATGGTGGGCCTGCTGGGGCGGCTCTATGGCCAAACCCTGAGTCTTTCCCAGGCGGGCGGGGTCGTGAGCGCGATCGCGGGGGGTTTTGTGGCTCAGGCGATCGGGCGAGAACTGGTGAAGTTTATTCCAGGACTGGGCAGCGTCCTGGCGGCCTCCTGGGCGGCGGGCTATACCTGGGCGCTGGGGGAAGGAGCCTGCGTCTATTTTGGGGATTTGATGGGGGGCAAGAAACCTGATCCTGAAAAAATTCAGGCGGCGATGAATGAGGCATACACCGCCGCCAAAGAAAGGTTTCGTCAGCAGAAATCATAGGGTTGTGCGTCTGTTGCGACCAAGATCATACGGTTATAAAAGCTCTCTTGCTAAGAACGCTGATAAGACCACAACTGGGATTGGAAGCCAGATTTGCTGCCGAGGGGATCTTCCCTCGGGCTCCTACGACCAGGACGTTCCGCCTGTGGTGAGCGGAGTCGAACCACCGCCCTGGACCTCGCGGAAGGGTTGGCCTATCAAAGGTGCTTTAGCGCTTCGCATCGGCAAGATAGCGTGAAGTTTGACCCGCCAGAGCTTGGTACTATGACCGTTGGCTGGAGGTGCGTTTGATGCAGGCAGCAGCGCTAAGATCTGGATGTCTTTAATTCTCCTTATGAATTGTCTGCTCTAGCTACCCAAACAATTGTCGCTTCTCCCATCAGCATTGCGCCGATGATGGATCGCACCGATCGCCACTACCGCTATTTCATGCGGCAGATTACCCGGCGAACGGTGCTCTATACCGAGATGGTAACGGCCCAGGCAATTCTCCACGGGGACTTAGAGCGGCTGCTAGGCTTTACCCCCGATGAGAAGCCGCTGATTTTGCAGGTGGGAGGCGATGACCCCCAGCAGCTCGCCCGCTGTGCCCAGATCGCGGCGGATTTTGGCTATGACGGGATTAACCTCAACGTGGGCTGTCCCAGCGATCGCGTCAAAAGCGGCAACTTTGGAGCCTGTCTGATGGCCCAGCCCCAGCGGGTCGCGGACTGCGTGGCGGAGATGATGGCCGCTTCTCCCCTACCGGTGAGCGTCAAGCACCGCATCGGCATCGACGATCTCGACGCTTACGAAGACATGGCGGAGTTTGTGGCGATCGTTTCGGCTACCGGCTGTCGTCAGTTCTCCGTCCACGCCCGCAAAGCCTGGCTCCAGGGCCTCAGCCCCAAAGAAAACCGCGACGTGCCCCCCCTGCGCTACGGAGACGTGTATCGCCTGAAGCAGGAGTTCCCCGATCTTTTCATCGAAATCAACGGCGGCTTCAAAACCCTCGAAACGGTACAGGCACAGTTGAATTCTGTGGATGCTGTCATGATAGGCCGCGCCGCCTACGACAATCCTTACTTATTTGCTCTCGTAGATCAGCTACTCTTTGATGAACCCACGCCGCCCCTGAGCCGCCATCAGGTGGTCGAAGCCATGCTGCCCTACATCGACTACTGGAGCGGCAAAGGATTAAAGCTCAACAAAATCCCCCGCCACATGCTGATGTTGTTTTCCGGCTGCCCCGGTAGCCGCGCCTGGAAACGTACTCTCACAGAACTTTCCTGTAAACCGGGAGCCGGGGTAGAAGTGATTCATCAAGCAATACCCCCAAGTAATCCGGATATCGTTTTGGTTAATTCTCCTCATTGAGAAGTAGGGATAATAGTGAAAAGCGCAGTATTGACTTTTTGGACTGAAAAACGATGACTGAGTTGCTAGAGCGTGCGATCGCCAGATTACAAGCTCTGCCTGAAAGCGAGCAGAATGCCATTGCTTCAATCATTCTGGAGGAGATTGAAGATGAACGACGCTGGGATGAATCATTTTCTCGCTCTCCAGATACTCTTGCACAACTCGCAGCATTAGCAATGGCTGAGCATCGTGCTGGTGAAACTAAAGAGCTTGATCCAGAAACTCTGTGAAGTCGCGCACTACGGCTCAATTCCGTAAATTTTTCGCCGACCTGCCTATACAAGTCCAACAACAGGCACGTGTTGCCTATCGCCAGTTCAGATAGATCCTACCTACCTAAGTCTGCGATTCAAGCAGGTGCATTCAGAACTCCCTATCTACTCCGCTCGTATCAGCAAAAACTACCGGGCAGTGGGCCAGTTAGAAGGGGATATGGTGATTTGGTTTTGGATAGGATCGCATACAGAGTACGACAGACTGTTGGGACAAATATGACGGCGCAGCCTTGTGATGTTTCCTACAGGTCATTTCAATTACCTAAGCCAGGATACAGGTTCCCTCTGCTGTGATACATATGGAAGTCGCGGCGCGATGCTCGGAGACCGGTCCCTCAAAACCATCGCCCCTGACCCTATACGAAGGCAGCCCCATGACCCAGGCAACCTACTGGATGCAGCTCGCAGAACAGTCCCTCGCGGGGGGGCTAATTGATCGCTCCGCTGCCCTGGAGGTGCTGAACGCCCCAGACGAAGCCCTGCTGGATCAGCTAGCCGCTGCCTATCGGGTGCGTCGCCACTACTGGGGCAATCGGGTGCGGCTGCATTTTCTGCTCAACGCCCAAAGCGGCCTGTGTCCGGAAGATTGCCACTATTGTTCTCAGTCCAAGATTTCTAGCGCCGATATCGAGAAGTACCCGCTGATGGCCCAGGAGCAAATTCTGGCGGCGGCGGAGCGGGCGCACCAGCTGCAAGCGGGGACGTTTTGCATGGTGATTTCCGGGCGATCGCCCTCGGAGCGGGTGTTTGGTCAGGTGCTAGAGGCGGTGCGATCGGTTAAGTCTCGCTATCCGCTAAAAATCTGTGCCTGCCTGGGGCTGCTGGATGATGCCCAGACCCAGCAGCTAGCGGAGGCCGGGGTAGACCGGGTGAACCACAACCTCAACACCTCCCCTGACTACCACGAGGATATTTGCACCACCCACACCTACGGCGATCGCGTGTCCACCGTGCAGGCGGTGCAGCGGGCCGGGCTGACCACCTGCTCTGGCGGCATCCTGGGCATGGGAGAGTCCGACGACGACATCATCGACATGGCGCTGGAACTGCGGCAGCTCAACGTCACCAGCGTGCCGCTGAACTTTTTGATTCCGATTCCGGGAACGCCGTTTGAAGGGATCAATACCCTGAATCCGCGCCCCTGTTTGCGAATTCTCTGTCTGTTCCGGCTGCTGCTGCCCTCCCAGGAGATTCGCATTGCCGGGGGTCGAGAAGTACATCTGCGTCACCTGCAACCCCTGGGGCTGTATGCCGCCAATTCGATTTTCATTGGCGACTATCTGACCACACCAGGACAGGCCGCCCGCGCCGACCTGGAGATGATTCGCGATGCCGGGTTTGTGATCGAAACCCCAGATGGCCAGCCGATGGAAGGGGATTTGCCGAGCGAATTAGCCCCTGCCCCTGTCGAGGCGAATCGTTAAGGGGGGCTAGGGAGCGATCGTTTGCTGGGGCAGATCCTTCATCTGCATCGCCATTAGCTTTAACTGCCGACGCAGATCCTTCATCTGCAATGCTATTAGCTTTAATTGCCGGTGCAGATCCTTTATCCGCATCGCCAGTAGCTTTAGTTGCTGACGCAGATCTTTTATCTGCAACGTCATTAGCTTCTATTGCCGACGCAGATCGTTCATCTGTCGCCTCGGATCGTTTATCCGGCATCCGAGATCATTCATCCGACGTCGCAGATCGTTCTTCCAGCATCCGAGATCGTTTATCCAACGCCGCAGATCGTTTATCCGGCATCCAAGATCGTTCTTCCGACGCCGCAGATCGTTCATCTCGCTTTGGAGATCGTTCTTCCAGCGTCCGAGATCGTTTATCTACCGCCGCAGATCGTTCAACTGGCATCGCGGATGATGCTTCCATCAATGCGGTGCTTCTATCGCGTGGAGTGGAAGCGATCGCACAGCGGCATTGGGCCACGCTCACCCACCGAGTTGGCGGGTGAGCGATCGTACTACAGCGATTCCCAAGCAGCCGAGGTACAAGTTTGGATCCCCCCGGCTCCGCCACCCCCCTACCCTGTGGGAAGCCGCAAGCGTCTAGATAAGGGGGGCAGGGGGGATCGAGTTTGAGCATAGATGCCCCTCATCAAACTAAGAAACGCTGTATCCGGTTATGGAATCGTGCGCTTGCGGGTCATGACGCTGATGAGTTCGCCGTTGCGACCGGTGGGCAGGGGTTGACTCCAGGCGATTCTCTCGCAGTAGCCGAGGGTAGCCATGCGGTTGATAGCGTCGATGAGGGCGCTGTAGTCGCCTAGCAGAATATGGCGGACGCACTCCTGGTTGAAGGTGGGCAGGTTAAACTGGGGCGCAGCCTGAGCGGCCCCGGTGGATGGTTCACACATGACGGGTTTCTCTCCGTTTTCACTTTAAGGAAAACGGGGAACTATCCAGATCCCTGGCCAGATGGCTGGCCTGAAGTGGTAAGGGCAAGATAGTGGGGATACCATTGATCCCAGTCATCTCGACTTACCTGTACTAAGTTCGGGATGATTAGGGGATTTGGGAGGTGCCAGCCTCTCTCTTCCCCGCCTGAAATCGCTCCCCGTGGAAGAGATTGTATATGAAGGGATCGGACAGTTCAACCGTATTTGTTAAAGAGTCTCTAACCGCCTCGTGACAACAGTTTGGCTTAGGTTATAACAGGAGCATTAAGATTTCATTTGCATGAATACAGATAGCGCAGTGCATCGTGGGATTAGCTATTGTCTCTGACGTTCAATTCTAAATTCTCATAAGTCATCGACCATCATTATTCAAATCGCACGATTGTCACAAACTCTGCTGGATAAACAGTAGTCCTCCAGAACTACAGTTCTATTTTGTGTTTGTCTGATGAAATTATAGTTGTCTAAAGAGTTAAGGTGTACTATGTCTAAATGGTTAAAGCAGTACTTCACCAAGGTGATGCCGTTGACTGGCTGCGAGAGCTGCCAGACTTATCAATTGACCTCATCGTCACTGATCCTCCTTACGAGTCATTAGAGAAACATCGTGCGATAGGTACTACCACACGCCTTAAGCACAGCAAGGCGTCTAGTAATGACTGGTTTGATATCTTTCCAAACGATCGGTTTCATGAACTATTCATTGAACTGTATAGAGTACTGAAGAAGAACTCTCACTTTTATCTCTATTGTGATCAAGAGACAATGTTTGTGGTTAAACCCATTGCAGAGTCTGTAGGTTTTCGCTTTTGGAAACCGCTTGTGTGGGACAAGATGAAAATCGGCATGGGTTATCATTACCGTGCTCGATATGAACTCATACTGTTTTTTGAAAAGGGCAAAAGGAAGCTCAATGATCTTGGTATTCCTGACATCATCCAAGTGCCTCGGGTTTACCGTGGATACCCAACAGAGAAGCCTGCTGAGGTCTCGGAAGTTCTTATAAATCAGAGTACAAAGCCAAATGAAATTGTTATCGACCCCTTCATGGGTTCTGGTTCAACGGGCATCGCTTCGGTAAAACTCGGTCGTCAGTTTATTGGTAACGATATTGGTTCAGAGGCTTTGAAAGTAACTCGTGAGCGGCTTCAAGATCTTCAAGTTGACTTTGTATCCACTCTCTGGCCACAACAAACATCAGCGTCTGAAACGACACAACTTGATCTCTCAATCTAAAGGCTGGGCTCGCACTTTCGAAAGGTACTATTATTTATGCTTACTCAAAGTCCTAATAGTCATGACGATGGGAGGTAACTATGGCGCTTTCAAGAGGAGCCAAGAAGCTGTTCGAATGGCTTAAACAGCAACGTGCAGGGACGATCGTGAGCTATGAAGCTGTTATGGATGCCACTGGCTGGAGTAAGGTGTCACTCAATACTTATATTGGTAAAAACAAGGTCGCTCCCTTTTTACAAAAACTCGAAAATCAAAATCTCAAGGTCCTTATGGATGGAGATGAGATAACTGAAAATTTCTTTGATGAGACATTCACTCAGTCTGCACCTCGGCGTATCAACCTCTCATCAGGTGACCAACTTCAGGGTCAAGGTAACAAATACGAACTCATCGAGCCATTAGGAAATGGGGCTGTAGGACACGTTTGGTCCGCTCGAATGCAGTCACCGGAGGCTACACTTGTAGCTGCCAAGGTAATGCTTCCGCGACAAGATCTACTGCAGGACTCAAAACTTCCTAATGTACGAGAACGGTTTAAGTGTGAGGCAAAAAATGGTCGCCAGCTTGACCACCCTAACATCGTCAAGTACATCGATGTAGGAGAGGTTCATCAGAACCCGTTTTTAGTTATGGAGCTAGCGAATCGATCCATTGCCGAAAAACTTCGCATCAGTGGTTCTATTCCTGAGGAAGAGACTGCCGAAATAATACTGGATGCTGTCACTGGTCTTGATTTTTTACATTCGAAGGAATGCCCCCATCGAGATATTAAACCAGCGAACCTCCTAGAGTTTTCCGATGTGATTAAACTAGGAGATCTTGGCATTGTTAAGTGGAGCGACTTTGACCCTGTTTTCACGAAAGGAGGAACTATTACTCGGGAATCAATGCAGCTTGGTTCCTGGTTTTATATGGCTCCAGAGCAGCAAGAGTCACCGCACAACGCAGTCAATGCATCAGATACATACGCCCTGGGCGTTAGTTGGATAGAATTGCTCACAGGTCAACTGCCAAGTCCTCAGGCAATTGGTGCCGGAAGATATCAACTTCCTGACTTAAGACCCGGCATTGCAGAGCTACTGGCAAATATGCTCAGATACAGCCCAAGTGAACGTCCCAATTTAGAGGACATTCAGGAAGCGATTCAGACAGCTTATTCAATAGATTGATACAAAGATTTGCATGATCAGATAATGCCGGAAGTTTTGTAAAGTTTTCCATAATCACTATCTTAATTTACTTTACCCCTTTATCAAATCTTGTCTTATAATTCCAGGCTGTCATTAGGTAAAAAATTTCGCTGCTATATAAGCAAATGAATATTGAACTGATTACAGCAGTTTCTGCTCTCATGGTTGCAATTTCTGGAATTCTAATTAGTGTGCTACGAATAGAGATGCAACGCCGCAAGATACAGGGTGACAGAAGGCAGTGGGAACGAGAATTTCAGGAGAAGCAGAATGAATGGGAACGAGCGGTAGAAAGAGGAATTACTCAAGCGATATTTCAGGAGACATCAATAAAATTATATGAAGCTAGGCTTAAGAAGTACGCTTCAGTTTGGCCTCTGTTAAAAATAACAGCAAGTTACGAATGGCGAAGATTGGGAGGAAAACAATTGGCTCAAGACTCCCCTAAAGAGGCAGTAGAAGCTGTGCAAAAAATGGCTGACGAACTGACTGATTTAGCTTATAACAGTTTGGGCCTATTAATGTCAGAGGAATCGCGAACTCATCTCACAAATCTGCGCCGCTGTTGCGGTGCTTTTAAGAGAAATCAAATAACATCTCAAGAACTAATGAGGCAGGCTCACTGGTTTAAGCATAGTCTTAGAGCAGACTTACATATTCCTGGTAAGTCTGAAAATGAGGAATTCAGAAAGTATACAGATACCATTAATGAACTTCTTCAATCTAAAAGATAATTTATGGATCGTCTGAGAGTCAGTGCGATCGCTAATCGCCGTAGGTTGGGTTGGCGAAGGAAACCCAACATTACCGTTGTTTCAAAGCACTCTAAAAAAACTTTTTGCCCCTTTAAACCTGTTGGGTTTCGCTAGCGCTCTAACCCAACCTATAGCAGCTATAGCTTTGATGAATAGTCTGCCTCATCAGCCCGCAACTAGCTGCCAACATCATCTCTTCTCAGGAAAAACAACATCTTCGTAAATCTGCGGCAGCGAAATCTCTAGCTTCACACTGTTGATCGCTAACTTACCCTCCGCAGGTACTCCAACAACCTCGCTAATCGTATTCACAAGTTCCCAGTTATCTCGCTCATTGCGGCGATAGCACTCCACCAGATATCGATCTGGGTCAATCAACACGTATTCTTGCAGCGTTTCGATTTGGCGATAGCGGCGAAACTTCTGACCCCGATCGCGAGCCTCCGTAGATTCCGACAACACCTCCACCACCAAACAGGGAAAGCGAATATAGTTACGAGCGGTACGATCGCGAT
>PYEQ01000184.1 GCA_003017785.1 filamentous cyanobacterium CCP5
GGTGCCAGACTCGCTGGCCCTGTTTCGAGCTGGCAGCCTTCATCAGCTGATCGTCAATGCGCCGCAGGGACAACCCTAGATGATGAACATCGGTGTCACTAATCTGAGTCAACCAGTCAGTCGTCAGGTTAAAGGGTTGGGGCGAGAAGTCGGAGTCGAAACCCATGCCGATTACTAGAGATAAGGTCAACGCTGCGGCGACAAAGATAATCTGTCCTGGCCGGGTAGGTGAGGCCAGGAGTGGCTCAGAGAAGCCAACCTGAGGCCTGATCAGACGGGCAATTGGCCAAGGAATTGGCTCGATTGCCCAAGAGCTGAGTTGCTCCCCGCTCCACTATATTGACCAGTTTGAAGCCGATTTCCGGAAGAGCAGTGGGGAGATCCCCAAAAGTTCATCAACCTAGCTACAGCCCAGCCTCTTCTACCTGGGCCAGCACCCGTTCTCGAAAGTTAGGATCAATATTGGCTAGGCTAAGCAGCTGCCAATATTGCTGCTGGGTCAGGCCGGCAGCTTCAATCAGATCAAATGCCTCCGCCTGGATTTCCCGCTGAATTTGGAGGGACACCGCTTCGGTTTCTGCCCGCTGGAGATCGATTTCTCGCTTCTCAACCAGATCAACGACTTTGAGGTAGGCCTGGACAAACTGGCTAACGGTTTCCGTCGGGATATCGCTGGCGTCAGCCTGACGGGGAACCGATGCTGGGGGTTCAGAATCGGCCTGGGTCTCGATTTCGCTGGCCTGGACAGGGGCAGTCTGATTTCCGGCATAGGTCATTCCCATGGGAATGACCGCTAGCCAAAGCAAAGCCGTTAGCCACAGAGTGCAGAGCACGGTGGGCAGTCGGGGCGATCGCGACTGACACGACAGGCAGGAGGCCACGGCGGGGTTTCTGTTAGCAGCCAGCTTCATGATTTCCACGATCCGTTTCTCGGCAACCTCAAGCTCCTAATCGGTCATTTTGGCAATAAAAGCCGCCTTTGCTACGGAGAAGCCCTTATAGTAAAGAAAAGGCTAAGCATAAATACCAGGTTTCAAAACCTTTGTGGGTGCTGAACCTCTGTCCGGCCAGGCGGCATTTAAACGCTCTTGGCCTGGGAACATAGTAACAATCGCTACTTGGGATTTTAGAGATAACGACCATGGCAGGCAACGAAACCCATCCAATCCACGGCCAGGGTAGCCTTTCGGACCGGGAATTACAGATTGTTGAGCTAGTTGCCGCGGGCCTGACGAATCAGGAAATCTCCGAGAAACTCGCCATTAGTAAGCGCACCGTTGACAACCACATCAGCAATATTCTGACTAAGACCGCTACGGGTAATCGAGTTGCCCTGGTGCGCTGGGCTCTGCAGTGGGGAAAGGTCTGCATTGACGAAGTCAACTGCTGCGTGCTGCCAGAACAGCGTGAAAACCAAGAAACCTAGCAATGGCGACCGATCAGCCCCAGACGGGTACCCCTAAGCCTGTCAAGAAACTCCGCTACCAGGTGCGATCGCCGGATGTGCCCCTGGCGGTCTATCGGGAGGTAGTCGCCCATCTGCGTCAGGTGGATGGGGTAGAAGCAGGGCTGCTGCCCCAAACCGCCCAGGCTTTTGCCTACACCCAGAGCCAGACCGGGGGGCTATGGCTGCAGTATCCCGCTGACCAATCAGAGCGCTGTCAGGCCCAGATTGAGGCGGTTTTGACCTACTACGGCCAGCGCTATCGCCCCTGGGAAAATCTCAAATCTCAGGCCTGACGATGGGGGCTAGGCCTAAATCCGCCAGGGCGCGTAGCCCCTTCAGATCCTAGAGCTGGCCGGGGATGGGTTGCCCAAATTTACCGATAAGATAAAACCTTTACGAAGACCTTAACTGCGCTTGTGTGGCCATGGCGACTATCCAAAACCTGACCGGCACCGAAGACATTTTGCCCACTGCCCAACCTTCCCCCCAGGACGCTAAAGTCGCCAGCGTCCATACCTGGCAGCGGCTCGAAGCGATCGCCCGTGAGATTCTCAGTCGGGCCGCCTTTGAGGAAATCCGCACCCCCGTGTTTGAGCACACCGCCCTGTTTGCCCGGGGCATCGGCGAAGCCACAGATGTGGTGGGCAAAGAAATGTATACCTTTCAGGATCGTGGCGATCGCTCCTTGACCCTGCGCCCGGAGGGGACCGCCGGCGTCGTGCGGGCCTACATTCAGCACAGCCTCTATGCCCGGGGCATTCAGCGGCTATGGTACACCGGTCCCATGTTTCGCTACGAGCGGCCCCAGAAAGGGCGTCAACGACAGTTTCACCAGCTGGGCCTAGAGACCATTGGCAGCCACGATCCCCGCGCTGATGTAGAAGCGATCGCCCTGGCCACGGATATTCTGACTGCCGCTGGCCTGAAAAATCTGATCTTTTACTTGAATTCCGTCGGCACTCCTAGCGATCGGGCCGAGTATCGGCAAGCCCTGGTAGATTACCTCACGCCCTACCGCGACGATCTCGACTCCGACTCCCAGGATCGCCTGGAGCGTAATCCCCTGCGTATTCTGGATAGCAAACATCCTAAAACCCAGGAAATAGCCCAGACGGCTCCCAGCATTTTGGCCTATCTCGGCAACGCATCTCGACAGCATTTCGACCAGGTGCAGGAGCAGCTCAGCCTACTAGGAATTCCCTATGAGATCAATCCTCGCCTGGTACGAGGGCTCGACTACTACACCCACACCGCCTTCGAAATTCAGTCCAGGGATTTAGGCGCTCAGGCTACGGTCTGTGGGGGAGGCCGCTACAACGGCCTGGTCCAGGAACTGGGCGGCCCCGATACTCCGGCGGTGGGCTGGGCCATGGGCCTGGAGCGCCGCTCCCACGGAAGTTTATGTTGTATCCCGGGGGGCGGCAGCCGAAGCCCAGGGTTTAGAACTGGCCCACAAGCTCCGGCAAGCCGGGCTCATCGTCGAGCTAGACCTCAGCGGCTCCGCCTTTGGCAAGCAGTTTAAGCGAGCTGATCGTAGCGGGGCGCTACTGTGTCTGGTGATCGGCGACACTGAAGCCGAGGCCGGTACCGTACAGCTGAAGTGGCTGGCCAGCGGAACCCAAACTCAGCAGTCTCGGGCTGACCTGCTATCGACCCCCGATCAGCTCAGAGAGCAGCTTGAAACCGCACGTCGCCAGGCCACCCCGTAGGTCTAGCAGAGTCTCTGCAAGCTTTCGCAATATTGGCGCCAGCAGATACAAAAGACTTTCTGAATAAATCGGAAATTCTCTAAAAATCGGCCATATTGTAGGCAGCGCCATAGGCAACCGACAACCGTTGGGAAATATAACGGAACAGGGGCCCAGTCCCAAAGCAGGCAGTCACAGGGTGAGGTTCAGTTCCAAGAGGGCAGTGGGCGATCGCTGACGTTGACTATCCAGTTCCTGATGCTTGCGTCACGGGTCCAGTAGGGCATTTGTTCGGTTTTTAGGGGGGGATTCCCCGCCTCGCCTTCTAGGCGTCACTGGCACAATTAAGCAGTACAGACAGTCCCGTATTGATCACGGGTGAGCTTCAGGCTTAACTCCTGAGAATTCAAGGCTATTTCCTCATGGGGGACTCATTCGGTTTTCACCTTTACGCAACATAGTTGTTGTTATAAAATGTAATCATGAACTCATAACGGCTCCGTTTAGGCAGCAAGTCAGGGTAGGCACATAGGTCAATCGGGTGTGGGTGGCAGGGATTGAATCAGCCCAGAGAAAGTGAAACATTTCAAGCGATTGTCAGTCCTGACCTATTAGTTAGCTGCTATTTCCAAAAAAGGCGGAGTTTGCTCTCAGGCGCGGAGTTTACTAAGGGTTCATTGATCCAGCTAAAGCAGTCGTTTCGTCCCTCGGATTCAGATTTGATAATGGGCGGTGGGGCTGCAGGTTCAGTCAAGGCGCTACAACGACTGAGGCCACGAATCACAATTTCAAGCGGAGGCGTTTTCGGTTATGGCAAAGACAAAATCAAGTACCTCTAAAAGTAAGCCGATGGCTTCTGTAGATGCCGTCAGGACCTATCTCCACGAGATTGGTCGGGTACCCTTGCTCACCCATGAGCAAGAGATTGTCTTGGGCAAGCAGGTGCAGCGACTGATGGCGCTGCTAGAGGTAAAAGAAGCGTTGACTGACGAGCTAGGCCGAGAACCCACCGAGGCCGAATGGGCCCAGGCTGCAGAGGTCAGCGCCGGGGATCTGGCCCACCAAGTGGGCGCCGGAGAGCGGGCTAAGCGGAAAATGATTGAGGCTAACCTGCGGCTGGTGGTAGCGATCGCCAAAAAGTACCAGAAGCGCAATCTAGAGTTCCTAGATCTCATTCAAGAAGGTACGCTAGGCCTCGAACGGGGCGTCGAGAAATTTGACCCCACCAAGGGTTACAAGTTTTCTACCTACGCCTACTGGTGGATTCGCCAGGCCATTACCCGGGCGATCGCCCAGCAGGCCCGGACGATTCGGCTGCCCATCCACATCACCGAAAAGCTGAACAAAATCAAGCGAGTGCAGCGGGAACTGTCCCAAAACCTGGGTCGGGCTCCCAACGCCAAAGAAATCGGTGATGCCCTGGAGCTCGATCCCAAGCAAGTGCGCGAGTATCTGGTCATGGCCCGCCAGCCCATCTCCCTAGATGTACGCATCGGCGACAACCAGGATACCGAACTGCAGGAGCTACTAGAAGACGACGGCATTTCTCCCGAAACCTATACCGCTCAGGAGTCTCTAAAGCAGGACATTCGCAGCCTGCTTTCAGAACTCACCCCCCAGCAGCAGGAAGTCATCACCCTGCGCTACGGCCTCAACGACGGCAACGAGCTATCCCTGGCCAAGGTGGGCAACCGCATGAGCATCAGCCGGGAACGGGTGCGCCAGCTAGAACAGCAGGCCCTTAAGCATCTGCGCCGCCGCAAGGCCGCCATGCACGGTTACCTGGCCAGCTAGCCTAGCCCCCTTAAGATGATAGGGCGCAAACCCTAGACAAAAGGACGCTATCCGCAGCGTCCTTTTTGTTTGCCTAATTTATTTGCCCTAGGATAAAGATCTTAGATGCCTGAGGCCTCGCTCCATGATTCTTGAGCCGGACTATCCCCACGTGGTGTTTGCCTTCCCCTATCGCGGCGTCAGGGTGGAAATTACCCAGAGCAATGATGACGGCCTGAGCCTCTATTCCGCCTGGGTCGAATACGCCCAGGGATCGGCGGTGGCGGTGCCCAAGGCCTACAGCCGCAACGACGCCATTCGCCGCGCCCGCCGCTGGGTCGATCAGTCATTTTCAACGGACAATCCCTAGCTCATCCCAACGACCCGATGAATCCACCCTCGATTAACCCCTGGGATGCCAAGCCCTGGTGGTGCCAGCCCTGGTCCATTTTGCTCACCGGCAACGGAGCGATTTTCCTCAGCTGGTTCGGCTTCCACCGCCTCTGGCTAACCGCGATCGTAGCCATTCCCCTCACCCTCTGGATGGGCTTTTTCCTGATCCTCTGGCCCCGGTTGATGCAGGAATATTACGCGGCTCAGGGGGATTCATCGCAAGAGTGATGAGGAGATAGGAGATAGGGGGAAATGCTTGGCCTGAGCGCAGTCGAATGGGGGGATAGGGGTGCAGGGGAGAACATGCGTTAACTGTTGCCACATCGCCTAACTGCTTCATTGCCCCCTCCCTGACCTCCCGCACCTTCCTGACCTCATTCACATCCTCCACCTCCCTCCAGTTTCAAATTCCGTAACCCATGCCACAATGGCCCTGTTCCCCCTTACCGTTTGAATAGCGGTGGACTCGTCTTTCTCGACCGAACCGGCCTCCCTCCAAGCCTTGTCTCCCCGTCAGCTGAGCAGTATTAAGGCCCAGCTGGATTTGGTGCTGTTAGCGCTGGAGGCTCTGACCGGGATTGGCTCTGAGGCCATGCTGCACGCTGCCAAAGACCTGGGACTCAGTGCTCTGGCGGGCGATCGCGTGGGGCTGTGGCGGCTGCGGCAGTCGAGCCCCCTGCGTACCGGGCAGGGCCGCAAAAAGCTGGACGTGGATGAGGCCCGCGCCCTCACCCTGGTGAGCTGCCATCTGGCCTGTCAGCATCAGGCCAAGATTGAGCAGGCGGTGGGGCTGCTAGAAGAATGCCTCGACCAGGATCGGCCTCCCCATCGGACGGCGCTGCTCGGAGACTACCTGGACGCTTTTAGCAACACCTATCAAGAACGGATGGAAGCGGACATGGCCACCCCAGATGAGTTAAATAGTTTGGCCCTGAAGCTCCTGGTGGATTTGCTGTTTTACAGCGGTATGGGTGGTGGTCGCCGCCTGTGGCTGGCCCTGATGGATCGGGCTGGATAAGCGATGGCATCGGCAGCTGAGCTGGTTTCATTTCACTATCAGGCGGGCAGCTGCACCCTGGAGGTATCGGGGGAAGTCTCGCCTCTGAGCCAAGTAGCGGGCAAGCCGGTACTAAAGCGATCTCGCTTTCACCTGCAGCTGCGATCGTCCCAGGCAATCTTGCTGGATGTGCGAGGGAGTAGTCGTGGGGATAGCTCACCGCGATCGCCCCTATTCGTGCTCCAGCAGGCGGTGGATACCTACTTGCAGCAGTACCTAGCAGGCCCCCCGCCAGCGGCGATAGCAACCGCAGGGGAATCCCCTGGCATACGAATTCAATCCCTGAGTCTGACCCGCCACCGGATGTATTTGGCCAACTGGGGAATCGCCACAGCTCCCTCAGTGGTAGACCTCAGCAGTCTTCAGCTAAATGATTTGGCCCAGGTGCTCAGCCAGCTGGATACGGCCACAGAAATATTGCCGGTTGCCCCACCCCGGCGGCAGCGGCGGGTGATGCCCTGGCGCTGGGCGGGTACGGCGGCGTCGGTGCTGATTGTGGTGGGCAGTCTGGGAGTGATCTGGCCCTATCTCAACCCGTCGTCGGTGCCCACGGTGTCTGAGAATGCGGAGGATTTTGCCGAGTCCCAGAATCAGGCCCAAACTGGGGAGTCACAACCAATCGAGTCTCTGGAGTCCTCTGAGCTGCAGGATGAGGCGGAGATCGCCCCGCCATCAGCAGCCAACCAGCCGCCTACCATTGAAACCGCTCCAGAAGCGGCCAGCCGTTACAGCCAAGGATCCAGTCCGACTCCAACTGCCCCAACAACCGGGCCAAGCCCTACGCCCCAGGCGACTCCGGCCCCTGACATGGCCCCCGCCAAACGTCCGGCACCGGCAGCGGAACCGGGAGCAGCTGGAGATGATGCGGATAGTTCTCAAGCGGCACTCTCGGCCCCGGAATCAGCCAGCCGTCAGGCACCGCCAACCGCTTCTGTCGAAGATACCCCTGCCGTAGCCGGGGATGCGCCCGCGAACACCGCCCTGTCTGCCCCCAGTCCAGAAGCGGCCCGATCGCAGCCAGAAGCTGGCCGCCCCTATGAAGCCGCCCCTGAAGATGCCGTTCAAACCTGGCTTTCGGCCCTAGCAACCGCCCTGGAATCAGGCTGGGAGCCCCCAGCTGGCCTGAATCAACCCCTCCAATACCGGCTAGCGATCGCCAGCGATGGCACAATCCAAACCCTAGAACCAAGAAACCCCGCTGCCCGTCGCTATCCGAATCCGGTGAACCTTTCAGCCCTCAGCCTGCCGTTGCCCCCCGCCGCCCTGCCGGGTTCGGTGGCCACGACGTTCTATCCGGATGGCTCAGTCACCGTGACAACGCCTGAGCCTTAACCTTGTCCCAGTCCAGACTCCCGCTGGCTCCGGCCCCGCTCAGCCAGCAACATTTGTCGGTCTGCTCAGCCGCTCAGCCAGCGGCATTCCAAAATCACCGCGTCGCCGGATCGAGCAGATCTCGCAGGGTATCCCCCAGGGTATTGATGCACAGCACCGTTAGGAAGATCGCCAGTCCCGGAAAAATCACCAGATAGGGTGCAGACTCGATGTAGTTCTGAGCGTCGTAAAGCATTCGTCCCCAGGTGGGGACATCGGGGGAAAACCCCAGCCCCAAAAAGCTCAGGGTGGACTCGGCCAGAATCGCGTTGCCCACCGCCAGGGTCGCCGCCACAGTCACCGGGGCCACCACGTTGGGCAGCAGATGCCGGACGATCAGGTGCCAGGAATTCCCCCCCAAGGCCCGCGCCGCCTGGACGAAATTTCGCCCCTTGAGGCTAATGAATCCGGCCCGCACCAGCCGGGCCACGGACATCCAGTTCAGGCCGCCCAGCACCAGCACGATCAGGCAAAAAATACCCAGCTCCTGACCCAGGCGCGATCGCACCGGTTCCCCAAATAAATAAATCACCAGCAGCACCAGGGGCAGCTGGGGCAGGGCTAGAAATAAATCCGTCAGCCGCATCAGTCCCCCGTCCAGCCAGCCGCCATAG
>PYEQ01000185.1 GCA_003017785.1 filamentous cyanobacterium CCP5
GGAGTGGCACGTGCGGGACATTGAGACCGGGACCGATCTGAACGATCACCTGAAGTGGATTAAGTTCTCCGGGGCCTCCTGGACCCACGACCACCAGGGATTTTTCTACAGCCGCTACGACGAGCCCGACGAAACCACCAAGCTAGAAGCGGTCAACTACTACCAGAAACTCTACTACCACCGCCTCGGCACTCCCCAGTCCGAAGACGAGCTGATCTACCACCGCCCCGACCAGAAAGAATGGGGCTTCAGCGGTCAGGTGAGCGAAGACGGGCGCTATTTGATCATCTCCGTGTGGCGCGGCACCGACCCCCGCAACCTGGTTTTCTACAAAGACCTCAGCGATCCCAGCAGCGAGGTCATCGAGCTGATTTCTGAGTTCGAGTCGGAGTTTGCCTATGTAGACAACGACGGCAGCCGCTTTTACTTCCGCACCGATCACGATGCACCCAAAGGCAGGCTGATTGCGATCAACCTGGATCAGCCAGCCCCCGAGCAGTGGCAGGAGATCATTCCCGAGGCTAGCGAAACCCTTGAGAGCGTCGGCATTCTCAACCAGCAGTTCGTCGCCGACTACCTGAAGGATGCTTACACCAACGTCCGCATCTTTAGCCTGAATGGGGATCCCGTGCGGGATATGGAGTTACCTGGCATCGGCTCCGTGGGCGGGTTTGGCGGCAAGCGAGAAGACACCGAAACCTTCTACTCTTTCACCAGCTTTACCACCCCCAACACCATCTACCGCTACGACATGGAAACCGGTGAGAGCACGCCGTTTCGAGTGCCGGAGGTGAAGTTTGATCCGGCCAGCTACGAAACCACTCAGGTGTTCTACACCAGCAAAGATGGCACCCGCATCCCGATGTTTATCACCCATAAGCGGGGGCTGGAGCTAAACGGCGAAAATCCGACCCTGCTTTACGGCTACGGCGGCTTCAGCATTTCCCTCACCCCGGCGTTCTCCGTGAGCAATCTGGTGTGGATGGAACTGGGGGGCATCTACGCGGTGCCGAACCTGCGGGGTGGTGGCGAGTACGGCGAAGACTGGCACCAGGCAGGCATCAAGACGAATAAGCAAAACGTGTTTGATGACTTTATTGCCGCCGCCGAGTGGCTGATTGAGCATCAGTACACGAGTGCCGACAAGCTGGCGATCGCGGGAGGGAGCAACGGCGGCCTGCTGGTGGGAGCCTGCATGACCCAGCGGCCCGACCTGTTTGCTGCGGCCCTGCCCGCCGTGGGGGTGATGGACATGCTCCGCTTCAACCAGTTCACCATCGGCTGGGCCTGGGAGTCTGACTACGGTTCCCCTGAAAACGAAGCGGAGTTTCAGGCCCTCTACGCCTACTCGCCCCTGCACAACCTGGAGCCGGGGACGGCATATCCCGCCACCATGATCACCACCGCCGACCACGACGATCGCGTGGTGCCCGCCCACAGCTTCAAGTTTGCGGCGGCCCTCCAGGCAGCCCACCAGGGGGAGAATCCGGTGCTGATTCGGATTGAAACGAAGGCGGGGCACGGGGCAGGTAAACCCACGGCTAAGATCATCGAAGAAGTAGCGGACAAGTGGGCGTTTCTAGCGGCGAATCTGGGAATGAGTCTGTGAATAGGGTGGGCTTTCTCCCGTAAGCAAAGCCTGCGCCTCTCATGCCGCTGCGGGGAACGGCTCCGCTCAGCCAGCGGGGAGAATTTCTTCAAACCAGCTCTTCAGGTGGTTCGGCCACCACCTCGATCGCTTCTCCACTGCGGGGATGGCGAAACTCCAGCCGATGGGCATGGAGAAAATAGCCAATGTCTCCCGGCACCGGGCAGGATTCAGGCGATCGCCCCAGCTTGGCCACGCCCCCCACTTCGTAGAGCGGATCGCCCACCAGGGGATGCCCCGCCGCCGCCAGGTGAATACGAATCTGGTGGGGCCGTCCGGTGAAAATTTCCACTTCCAGCACCGTGGAAGCAGGGCGTCGGTGCAGCACCTTTACGCGGCTGAGGGCGTGCTTGCCATTGGGCGATGCGCCGTAGACATAGCCCAGCACCGGATGGGGCACTTTGCCGATAGGAAAGGTCAGCCACTCATCGGGCCAAGACCAGTCGGGCACCAGGGCGCGGTAGGTCTTTTGCAGCGTCCGAGACTCTCCAGAGGTGGATTCTCGCCACTGGCGGCTGAGGTCGGTTTTAGCCAGGGCAGAACAGGCCACCAGCACCATCCCCGATGTGCCTCTACCCAGCCGATGCACCGGCACCGGGTCGGCTGCAGGGAAACGCTGCTTAAGCTGATGCAGTAAGGTGTGTTCCAAAAAGCCGCCGCCAGGGAGAACGGGCAGACCGGAAGGCTTATTAACCGCGATGACATCAGCATCGGCATAGAGTACTTCAAACTCTAGGGGCACCTCCGGTTCCTGCCAGGGAGGACGGTGATAGGTAAGCTGTTGGCCCGGTTGGAGAATTGTGTCTGGCGGGGCGATCGCCCCTTCTACCAGTACCTCCCCACCCAGGATACGGGCCTGCCATTCTGCCTCAGATGAATGGCGGTAGCGCTGGCTGTAGAACTCTAGCAGGGTCAGTCCTGCGTCGCAGCGGGTGGTGCGATCTCGGTATACCCAGCCCTGGTTCATTACTCCGCAGGCACCCGTTCGGCCTCTATGCTCTCGTCTTCAGCCAGGGAATTTTCGCTCAGGGTCAGGGCAAAGCCTGCCGTAAATAATGTCAGTACGCCGGTAATCCAGAACGGGACGGAATAGTTAATGCTGACCAGCAGGCCGGCTACTGCTGGCCCGATGGCGTTAGAAATGCTCAGGTAAGACGAGTTCAAGCCCATGATTGCCCCCTGCTCCTTGGGGCCGCTGCGGGTAGACAGCAGCGAGTTAATCACCGAAAAGGGAAACGAGTTCACCGCCCCAAACACCACCATGATGGCGCTAAAGGCCACAATATTCGGAATCGATGGAATCAGTAAAAACAGCGCTCCCCGCGCCGCCAGCGCTGTTGCCAGAATCGCCACCAGATTAAATCGCTTGCGAATCGGGTCGAGGGCAAACACCTGAGTGACAAAGCCCACAATCCCGATCGCCGCGAAAATAATCGCCAGGCTGCGGGCGTTCTGCCCCAGCACGTTCAAGAAAAAGGGCTGAAAGGCAAAGGTGAAAATCGTAAAAGTAAAGCCGCTGAAAAAGGTCAGTAGGAAGATGCGCCCGAAACGGGGACTTTTGGCCGATCGCAGCATCTTGCCAAAGCCAAAGTCCTGCCAGGTCAGGGCAAACTCGTCCGGCTCTTCTAAGGTTTCTGGCAAGAAGAACAAACTCAGCAGCACCGCCAGCAGCGCCATTCCCGCCGCCACGATGAACCCCATGCCTAACGACGACACCCCCGGCAGGGGAGGAATTGACTGGGCCAGAAACGCCAGCGGCGGCCCTGCCACAAACCCCAGCCGAAACACCGCCCCAAACACCCCAAATGCCTTGGTGCGCTGTTCTTCATTGGTGGTGTCGCTGATAATCGCCTTGGCAATGGAAGTGTTGCCGCCTGTCACCCCGTCCACCACGCGGGCAAAATACAGCAGTCCAGCCACAGGCGTAAACGCTGCCAGAATGTTCGCCGCCACGGTACCCAGCAAACTCAGCACCAGCATCGGCTTGCGCCCGAAGCGATCGGAGAGCCGCCCTAAAATCGGCGTACCGAGAAACTGGGCGGCCGCATAAGCCGTCGTTAGCAGGCTGGCCTGAAAGTCGCTCAGCCCAAATTGCTTGGCGTAGGGATAGATCAGCGGAATGATGATGGTGAACCCCACCGCGTTGATGAAGGCCACCAGCGCCACAATCCAAAAGCGCCAGGGCAGTCGCGAAGACGAGTCAGAAGCCATAGGGATGAAGCGTCAGAAGTTTGATCAAGAAGCGTAAGCACACCCTACATTATTTACGAATCTTAATAACTTCCGACTCTACTGATCGGATGCTTCTGACTCCTTGCTAATCAGGCCTTGCAATGTAGCGATCGCTGCTCAAGCCCGTCTGGGTAAGCTGATGAAGCTTCACGCCCTGAGGTCTATCTAAGAGGCACCTGCGCGCATACCGGTTCTGCAAGCAGCAATCCGTAGACAGCCAGGGTAATCCAATAGCCGCTGCCGAGGGCTGCCCAGCCACCGAGGGCGGCGATCGCTAGAGCAAACAGGGTTAGATGGGCAATCGCTAGACCTGCGATCGCCCCGACTATCCACGACTGCCCCAGGAAAGGCAGGCCCAGCGCGACCAGAACCACGATCCACTTGGGCAGGGCATAGAACCCAAAGATAAAACTGCCCCGCCAGGCCGTCATCTGGCCAGGGGGACCAATATAGCCGCTACCCACCGCCATCCGTGACAGCAGCGGAAGCCCCTGCAAGAATCCGGTGCCAGTAAGGTCTGTGGGCAAAACGGCCCAGGGCAGAACTGAGGCTATCAGAATGATCAAAACTCCAATCCAACGCCATCGATAGCTGGGTCGGCTCATGGGCTCACCTCTAGTCAAGCAACGGCTGGGCTCGGGCCAAGTCTGAAGGGCGAATCTTCACTACCACTGCGATATCCGGACTGACGGAACTGCCGCCCATCCCATTGTGACCGGCGAAATCCAAACCATAGGGCGACTCGTATGATCTCGGATGCTCCCTGTAGTTAACCTATCGCGATCTCAAAGCCCCTTAAAATTCTTGGATTATGGTGAATATTGGCAAAATCGCCCTCTTTAGTATGACCATGGTCGGCTGCGCAGCCGTTGCTGCTCAAGCCGCCACCTTTACCGCCAATCTTAGCGAGCTGAACGATTCCGGCGTTGAAGGCACCGTCTTATTAGACTTGTCAGAAGACATGGAAACCCTGACGGTCAGCCTGGATGCTTCTGGCTTCGAACCCAATCAGGTTCATGTCGGCCACATTCACGGCCTATTTTCCATGGGACAAATTGCTGACTCTCAAACCCCCACCCTCGAACAGGATACTGACGGGGATGGTTTCATCGAGCTGGGGGAAGGTGCACCGGTTTATGGCCCTATCGTGTTGCCCATCGAAACCATCAATACGCCTGACGGCAACGCCAGCTACACCGAAACCTATGACTTGAGCGATAGCAGCATTTTCGGCGACAACGTCCTCACCCCAGAAGAGGGGGACAAATTCATGACCTCCGATCTGTTTCCTCTCGATTTTCGAGAAATCGTCTATCACGGTCTATCCGTCCCTGAAGGTGCCGGGGCTGGTACCGAGGGTGAAGTAGATGGTAGCGGTGGCTATAAGGTCGTTCTCCCAGCGGCCGCTGGTGAAATTGTTGCCGTCAGGGACGATGACGTAGCCTCTACCCCAGAACCTGGAGTAGTTGCAGCCTTAGCGATCGCAGGTCTCGGCAGCCTAATGGGTCTGCGCCGTCCCCAACCGCAGTAGGGAAACTCTCCTCACCCTGCTTTTACTAAAATCTGCGGGTGCCACTAATTAGCGGCACCCGCAGTGGTTGCATTCACCCACAGCGATCGCTTTTTGCAATGGACAACAGCGGCTACCTTAGACCCTGGTTGACCGGCAAAACTAATCGACGACATGGCAGTACGTGTGTATTTTGAACTCGATTCGATAGGTGCGCTGCCCATGCTGTTTCCGAAACGCCATAGCGGATTCAGGATAGCGGTTATGTGTGGAGCGAACCTAGTGGATAAGCTGCCACCCGTTCTCTAGGGCTGCTTTCACCCAATCCCCCCCAATGCGAAAGTAGCTATTGCCGCGAAACCAATGGGGGTGAACCCAGCGACGTTTACCAGCAGCGGCCACCTCGCCCTCTTGGGCAGTGACATACAGAGTGGCGACCGCCAAGAAGAACCAGAGGCGGGAGAGGACGCAGACGGAGCGAATCTCAAATTTCTGGAGATTCCAGCCGTTAGATTGGTCATCGAGAAACGCCTCCTCAATGTCGAAGCGCAAGCCGTATTCCTCGAAGGTATGCAGGCTGGTGGGTTCATCACTGACGATGGCCCAAAACTCACCATTGAAGCTGTTATGGCCAAAGGCGACATGCACCGGGCCATTGGCACCATCCGTGACCCGCTCTCCAAATCCAGGTAATGCGCTTGATCCGAATTCGGTAGTGCCACCCGAGTTCAGCCCTAATAGCGGTCATGGCCTCGGTGTAAATAAAGCCTCGGTTAGCCAGTACGACCACTTTTAACCCCCCTGGGGCAATCGGTTGGCGGCTTGATAGAGCATTTCCCGATACTCGTCGAAGGTGACGGATGCACTGCGGTGCCGGAGCACTTGTCAGACCACGGGCAACGCTCGGCCTCGGGGCGACTCCTTAAAAAAGAGGACGGCGGAACCCTTGCTGTGATTAGGCTTCAGGCGTTGATTTAGATTCTTCGAACAACGGGCCCTACAGGATTCGAACCTGTGACCGACCGCTTAGAAGGCGGTTGCTCTATCCAACTGAGCTAAGGGCCCTCGCCTTACCAGTCCGGCCTGTTTCCAGGCAGCCAGACTCAGCCAGACAACTCCCAAATCTTAGCCATGTCAGGGAATCAATCGCAACTATTCTCCAGAGGTTATCAAAACCAGTAGAAATGGGCAGTCTGTAGGGTATGACAGGCTCACAGACGAAACGGCCAGGTTCTCGCAAGCGCTTTCAGTAAAATAAAGTATTCTTTCTAAACAAGTCCGTTCGTCCATAGGGCTCGCGGGAGGGCGTCCAGGTCAGGCGCTTCCAGCGGGTTCATCGTTCTCCCATCTGGCATTGATCTCCACAGGGGCCCAGCAACATCATGTTTATCCTCAAGCGACAAGATGTTGACATCAAGACCATTGCGCATCCGAAGAAAAATCAGCCTATCCCTATTCTGGTATATCAGGGGCAGACCTTTCGGGTGCTCAAGGTGTTCACAGCCGCCCAAGAAGACGAAGCCCGCAGCATGTGGCGCGATTTGACCGACAACCGAGGCAAAGCCTGCGTTCTTCTGGAAGAACCCGATCGCTACAGCATTTGGGGCAAAATCCGCCTGGATCAGTTCGACGATGATGGAGATGATACCAGTGGTAGCAGCCAGAAGAGTCCTCAAACTAGCAATCCAACCCTAGTGCAAGCCTGCCTATTGCTCCTGCAAATGCTCTACGTCGATGTCGAAGATCTGCTGGGCAGTAAGCAGGCCAAGCTGTTTGAAAACGACATCCTGCAAGTTTTCAAGGAATGGAAGTTTCCCCAAGCCGGATCGCCAAAAGAGGTGGAATCCCTGTTGATGGTCGATCCTTTGGCTATGCAGCAGCTACCGACATGGCAGGAGCATCATCTCTATCGCCTGCTGGAGTCCATGCACGGCATTGGTAAAGACTACTTTGGCAACGCAAACTTTACAGAGCGAGCCTTAGAAGCATTGGAAGACATGAATGCTAACGAGCAGAAGCTGTTCATGCGGTGGCTGCAGCAGTCTCCGGCTGGGAAGCTCTGGACCTAGCCTCTGGCTGTCCGGCAGCCTTTTCGCCTTTAAGAATCGTTGACTCGACGCTTGAAAACAGTTTGTTTGTGCCAATGTGACTGAACAGTAGGCGGTCTCTGCAATGGCGGCGTTTTCCAAGCAGCCTCACTAGGTAAGGAGAGAATCATTGAGTAAGTCCAGCGCGTCCTCGCAATCGTCATCTACCAAGGGATTGGTTGCCATCGGTATCATCTGGGCCCTGTTTGCCCTGATGTTTTTTTTGCTGTTTAGCTCCCCGGGGCCTGATGGGACAAAACCAGCCTGGTTTTTACTGGGTATCACCATTCTAGAAACGGGGGCGTTTGCGGCCTCAGGTATTCTCTGTCTGCGGAACTGGCGCAGTTCCCAAATCGTGAGCGGACGCAATGTGTGGCTGTGGATCGGGGTGGGATTGCTGTTTTACACCATGGGCAATCTGTTCTTTTTCCTGTGGGGTAACGTTTGGGGATTAGACCCATCAGTTTCTCTGGGGGACTTTTTCTATATTTTTAGCTATATCTTTTTGGCGGCGGGCATGTTCAAAGCGGTACTGCCACGGCGCTTAAATCTGGAGCCCCCCCAGTGGTTGATTATTGTTGGCGTAGGGCTGAGCGGCATTCTGCTGGCTTACTTTGTGAACTATCTGGTGGTCGAGTCGGAAGCGGCTGCTTTCCCTGTGCGGACCGTGCAGACAGCCGAAACCATCCCTGCAGCGGTTTTAGTTGATGCCCCGACGACCCCAGAGGCGGCTCCAGAATCGGCTCCCGTGGTGCCAGCCGACACCGAAGCGCCCCCCCCTACCGCTCCGGCCTTTGCTGTGGCCATTGACGACTTTCTAGAACCCGTTGAGTCAGTTGTAGGGCTGCTGTACCTAATTGGC
>PYEQ01000186.1 GCA_003017785.1 filamentous cyanobacterium CCP5
TTTCCACCGCCAGCCTGATTGTGGGTGTAGCGGCGGCGAATCCGGCTCCTGGCGAAGTCTTAGTGGCGGGGGTGGCGGGTCTGGTAGCCGGGGCCATGTCCATGGCCGCTGGGGAGTATGTCTCGGTCAGTTCCCAGGCCGATACCGAGAAAGCTGACCTGGCGCGGGAGCGGAAAGAACTCGATCGCGACGAGTCTTTCGAGCGGTATGAACTGGCAGCTATCTACGAGGCGCGGGGGCTTGACCCAGCGTTGGCCGCCCAGGTTGCCCAGCAGCTGACTGCTGCCGCAGCTGCATCAACTGCTCGTAGCTGCCCGACTCCAGCTGACTCTGATGGCTAGCCATTTCAAATGGTTGCTCAAGTAGACCCGTTGATTGCCAATGTCTTCAGCCGAACAGCAGTTTGCAAAATTCAGCAGCCCTCGCACCTGCTCCCCGATGGAGTAATGCTGGCGCGGCACCACCACAATGCCTGCCTGACTTTTCCCTTGAGTCAGCCATTGAGTATGTAAAAGGCTGAAATCTTTAACGTTGAACGTATACAAGACCCTGCCCTGCTCGGCTGCCCAAGCCAACTGATCAGCGTCTGAGGCCCCTAAGCGATCCACATCGGCAACTGTTATTACAGCTAGTCCAGCCTCTCGAAGGGCACTCAAGAAGGCATTCCGCATGGCATCTTCGTCAATGTACCAAGGACTCGATCGCCAGTGGCTGAATCCGGCCGATCAGCCGGGTATTCATGTTCTGCATGATCTGCTGCCCCGCCACCGAGTTCATGATGGTATCCGGGTCTTGCCCTGAGAGAAACGCTCGAATCCCGGCTTTGGCACCGTTGGCACAGAGCCGCCCAATCAGCCGCGAAATCGTGGGGTAGGCAAAGAGAATTGTCAATAAAGAAGATAGATTTGGGCGACTCCAGCGATCGCCGCCGCGCTGCCGATGGGCAAACCGAGTTTGATGCTGCCCGCTCACCGTTCAGGGCAAGCGGGCAGCGAAATACGACGGTTATGGAATCGTGCGCTTGCGGGTCATGACGCTGATGAATTCGCCGTTGCGCCCGGTCGGCAGGGGTTGGCTCCAGGCTAATCTTTCGCAGTAGCCGAGGACGGCCATGCGGTTGATGGCATCGATGAGGGCGCTGTAGTCGCCCAGCAGAATATGGCGCACGCACTCCTGATTGAAGGAGGGTAGGTTGAATTGGGGAGCAGGTTGCGCTGCCCCGGTGGTGGGTTCACACATGACGGGTTATCTCCGTTTTCGGGTTAAGGAAAACGGGGAACTATCCAGATCCCTGGCCAAATCGGTGGCCTGTAGTGATAAGGGCAAGATAGTGGGGATAACATTGATCCCAGTCATCTCGACTTACCTAGTCTAAGTTGGGATGATCAGGGGATTTGGGAGGCTGCAACCTTCCTCTTCCCCGCCTGAAATCATTCCCCGTGGAAGAGATCGTATAGGAAGCGATCGGACAGTTCAACCGTAATAGCCTTCGGTAAAGGCTCGCTGGAGCATGGCTTCGTACTGCTGCGCTTCAACGGATTTGCGATCGCCCTTGAAGGTTTCCCTCAGCTCCATCCCCGAAATTCATCGGTTGAGTCTCAGTATCAACAGCCTGATTGCGAGCTTTCATGGTGTTGAAGAGCGGCGACCCTAGGGGTGCAGAAAACTTTTTGAGTCTCATGATGGACGGTCCAGATGGCCAAAATAGCGGCTGAAACCTATTGCCTTCCTTCAATTCCTTGAGAAACCCCAAATCTGCTGTCTCGGCAAGAAACCCTTATTCATAAGGGTTTCAGGAGGTTTCTGCACCACCAAGAGATAGCCCCTTTGGCGATAAATATTACGACTTAGGTTTCCGCCAATTTATAGAGAGAAAATTATTACTATCCATCCCTGTGGGAATTCATGACAAGCCTGAATCGGGCATCTACCACCGTTATCCTGTTCGCCTCGGTCTCCAGTTTCCTGCTGGGTCTGGTGATCATGGTCGCCTGGCATTGGCAGATCACCGCCATTATTCAAATCATCCCCAACACGCCGCCCATGCCTTATAACAGCTCGCTGGCCCTGCTGCTGAGCGGGTTAGGGCTGTTGTGCCTGCAGCTAAAACAGCGGCGCTGGGCGCTGGGCTGGGGCAGTGGGGTGTTACTGATTGGGGGCCTGACCCTACTGCAATACCTCTGGGATATTGATCTGGGCATTGACGAGCTGCTGATGCACGACTACATTACCGGTCGTCTTTTGCAACTTCAGGATTGGCCCCAACCCGCTACCGTTCATCCTTTACAACAACTCATTTTTGTCATTGAGCATCCTGTCCCCGGTCGCCCTTCTCCCAATACCGCTTTGGGGTTGGTGTTTGTGGGGGTCGCCCTGGTCGCTCTGAGTTGGGTGAATACCTTGCCCACAGCGGGTGGTCGAACGCAACGATGGACAAATCGGGCCCATGTCATCGCCACCACCGGCTCATTGGGCGTGATCGCCATTGGAACGGTCGCCTTGCTTGGGTACATCGTTCAGATAGACAATATTTATACCTGGCGCTACCTAACCGGGATATCAATTCCGATTGCAGTGGAGTTTCCCCTGTTGGGTTTGGGTCTGATGCTGATAGCCCTCAGAGCCAGTCCGGGAGAGGGCCGTCCCCGCTGGCTACCGATCAGCATTGGCTTCGGATTCATCACCATGAGTCTGCTGCTGTGGCAGGTGCTGCTGAGCTGGCATGGTTATCTGGCGGCGCAACTCTCTCCATCCCTGGCTAATCAGTTAAACCAACTGGTGATTCCGGTGGCCCATCTGCTGCTGATTAGCGGCATTCTGCTAGCGTGTCTGGTCATGGGCACCCTCTATCTGTACGAACAGGCCCAGGGGCAGGCCCGGCGGTTGCAACGGCTCAATCAAACCCTGGCCCAGACCAATTCCCTGGTACACGCCACTCTGGAAGCCACCGCCGATGGCATTGTGGTGTTGGACTTGCAGCGCCGGGTGGTGCTGTTCAACCAACGCTTCTGCGAAATCTGGAACCTGCCTACCCCCCTGATCAAGGCCATTGCCCAGGAGAATGATCCCACGGTGTTTCAGTTTTTGCTGGAGCAGGTGATCGATCAGGAGGGCTTTCTGGCCGCCGTCGATCGCATGATGAGCCCGCTTGAGCAGGAAACCTTCGATATCCTGGAGCTAAAGAATGGACACATTTTAGAGCGCCATTCGCGGCCTCAGTGGTCGGGCGATCGCATCGTTGGCAAGGTGTTGAGCTATCGGGATGTGACCGAGCGGCGGCAGATGGAGGCGGCCCTGTTTCACGAAAAGGAACTGGCCCAGGTCACCCTCAATTCCATCGGGGATGCCGTCATTACGACCGATGTCTTAGGGCACATACAGTACTTCAATCCGGTGGCTGAGGGCTTGACCGGGTGGTCCTGGGCAGATGCCGAGGGCTTACCTATTGACCGGGTGTTTAACCTCATCCATGAAGAAACCCACGACCCTGTGCGCAATCCCGTTCTGACCGCCCTGCAAAAAAACCGGACCGTAGACTTGCCGAGGGATACGATGCTGCTATCCCGCGATGGTCGAGAAATCGCGATTGACGACACGGCAGCGCCGATTCGCGATCGCAACGGCCATACCATTGGAGCCGTTATGGTCTTCCATGATGTGACTGAGAATCGCCATCTGACCCGGCAGATTTCCTGGCAGGCCCGACACGATGCCCTCACCGGCTTGATGAATCGCCGGGAATTTGAGCAACACCTGGAAACTGCCCTCGAGTCGGCCCGGGTAGACGCCCAGGTTCATGCCCTGTGCTATCTGGATCTGGACCAGTTCAAAATCATCAATGACACCTGTGGACACATCGCAGGCGACGAACTGCTGCGCCAAATTGCCAGCCTGTTTTATCATCAGATTCGCCGTTCCGATGTTCTGGCCCGGTTGGGCGGCGACGAGTTTGGCATTTTGCTGCAGCAGTGCGACCTGCATCAAGCCGAACAGATCGCGAACAGTTTGCGAGAAGCGGTGCAGGCATTTCGGTTTGGGTGGGAGACCTCGATCTTTACGGTGGGGGTCAGCATTGGCCTGGTCGCCATTGATGCCACGGCTACCAGCCTGACCGAACTCCTGATTGCCGTGGATGCCGCCTGCTATGCCGCCAAAAGCCAGGGGCGCAATCGAGTGCATATTTTTCGCGCCGATGATCAGGCGCTGTTGCAGCAGCAGGGAGAACTGCGCTGGACCACGAGACTGGTTGAGGCGTTAGAAACCAACCGATTCTGTCTCTATGCTCAGGACATTGCGGCGATCGCCCCGGGGCGGCCAGAGTCTCACTGCGAGGTGTTGCTGCGCTTACAGGATGAGGCGGGTGGGCTGATTTCCCCCATGGCCTTTATTCCGGCGGCAGAACGCTATGGCCTGATGCATCGCATTGATCGCTGGGTAATCCGTACCGTGTTTGAAAACTGGGCCACCCTGCACCCGGCCAGGCCGTCGATCCCTGATCTACCCCCGCGGATTTATGCCATCAATCTGTCAGCCGCGAGCATTAACGGCGGAGAATTTATTGAGTTTTTGCAGCAGCAATTTGCCCAACATCGGGTGCCTGCCCATCAGATCTGTTTTGAAATTACTGAAACTGCGGCCATCTCAAATTTGATCAAAGCCAGCCAGTTCATCCAGCGTCTTAAAGCCATGGGCTGTCAGTTTGCCCTGGATGATTTTGGTACTGGCATGTCTTCCTTTGCCTATCTGAAAACCCTGCCGGTGGACTACCTCAAAATTGACGGTACTTTTATTCGCAACATTGTGACCGACCCGGTTGACCATGCCATTGTGGATGCCATCAGTCGCACCGGACGGGTGATGGGGCTAAAAATCATTGCTGAGTTTGTGGAAAATGACGATATCCTTGCCCATTTGCGATCGCTAGGCGTTGATTACGCTCAAGGATACGGTATCGCTCGTCCGGTTCCTTTGATGCCTGGCTAATATCCCATCCTTGGGGGATTACCGCTTCATCTTTCGATCCAACTGGCACAGGCCATCGTGCGGCAAAATCGGATGGCAGCCCGCCATTGGTTCACAAAAGCGGCACAGTTATGGATTTGCCGAGCTCAACTGAATGGGAATTTGGCCGATCGCTTCGCTAGTATCGTCTGAAATTTGCAGAACCACTGTGCTGACCGTAGTCGGCACTTCAAACACGAATTCACCCTCAAGGGCACTCTGATTGCTCACCACCTCATAGAAATTATTCGTGGGAGCCCGAGGAACATCCTCAATGAGAAGTCGCAGGGATGAGCCGGCCAGCACGGCATCGTAACGGGGATTGGTATTGGTACAGCGAATTGTCAATTTTAACGATTGTGTCTCTGGATTTAAGGGTTCTAAATCAGCCGCCAAAATTTTGTAAACCAGTTCGTTGACCTTGACTTCCATGCCTGCTGGCAGAAAGCCTGTGGATTGATTGATTGATTGATTCCGTAGGCGGGGAGCCCGGAACTACAGGCTGATCGCCCACCTCAGGTAAAGCCGAAGCATCCTGCGGGCGCGTCGTTTCGTCTAACTTGGCTAAGTTTTCAGGACTGGTCGAAACAGGGGCATCTCTGGTGAAAACGCCAACCTGATTTAAGGTCACCAGTAACCCCGCGATCGCCGTGATCATCCCCGCTAGAGCAGTCAAAATACCCGGGACGGTTTGCCACCAGCTTTGTGAGTTAGGCGGGGGCTTTTGAGAAGAATCAGAGCCGGATTTCATCGCAATTTCTCACATATTTCTGATCATAAGCGGGGTGGATGCCAAACTCCATTTGCAAAGATTTGTGGCGATAGGTACGACTTGAGAGCGACATCTATGGTGAATCGCAAAAGCCTGATGCCGCATAGGCTGATCTCTGATCAGATCCGGTTTGCCACACATTCAGCACAGGTCTGCCATCGAAATGACATATCCCCCGCCTAGGTTGTCATCACCTCAACACAACAGACCGTCCTAAACAGCCCTACTGGCGGAAGCTAAGCCGCTGGGAGTGAGTCGGGAGCCCGCTTTACCGTTGATGACAGCCCGGTTCCCAATGGTCAACTCTCGATCGGACAAAAGCCGTTTCTCCGGCGATCGCTTCATTCCAGTTCATTCTCTGCAAAAGGAGTTGACTCGTTACGGCTAGTCGTTGGGATTGAAGGTGAGGAGCATTCGCGTCTACCGGACTTTGTCCATTTCGTCTCAATCGGTAAGGAGACTTGTATGACCACTACGCTTCAGAAAAAGCCCGCTAATCCGCCTCACGCTGCCATCACTGCCGTCGTGCAGTGGAACCAGGTGGCCTTAGAAGCCATTCGCCAAACCCATCCTGGTCCGCCGATGGTAGCCAGGATGCTGGCAATTTTGCACACCGCCATCTATGACGCCTGGGCCGCCTATGACGCTAAAGCCTTGGGGACCCGCCTCGGGGGGTTCTTGCGTCGTCCCTTAGCAGAGCACACGGCTGAACATCAGACCGAAGCCATCAGCTATGCCGCCTATCGGGCTTTGATTGATTTGTTCCCGACGGTGCCTCAGCTTTTCGCTGATCAGATGGCGCAGTTGGGATACATACCTATCGGGAATTCGATGGACATCTCCACGCCCCAGGGTGTTGGCAATCTGGCGGCGCTGACGCTGCTCAACTACCGTCACGGCGACGGGTCGAACCAATTAGGAGATTTACACAGCGGTTCTTACTCGGATTACACCGGGTACCATCCCGTCAACACTCCCGACCAGATCACCGACCCCAATCGCTGGCAGCCCCTGCGGGTGTCTGATGGGCATGGCGGCGTTGTTGAGCAAAAATTCATTGCCCCCCACTGGGGTTTGGTCACCCCCTTTGCTTTAGAATCACCGGATCAGTTTGAGCCGGATGAAGACAGCGTCCAGCGATCGCCCCATAAGGGGTATGAACGACAGGCGCGGGAGATTTTGGAGTACAGCGCCAATCTCACTGATCGCGAAAAAGTCATCGCTGAATATTGGGCCGATGGGCCTTCCTCAGAGTTGCCGCCTGGTCACTGGTGCCTGTTCGCCCAATATGTTTCCGCCCGCGATCGCCACGATTTAGATGCCGACGTGAAGCTGTTCTTTGCTCTCACCAATGCCATTCTCGATGCCAGCATTGTCTGTTGGGGAGCCAAACGGCGCTTTGACTATGTGCGTCCGGTGACGGCGATTCACTACCTGTTTAAGGGTAAAAAGGTCGATGCCTGGGCCGGGCCGGGGCTGGGGACGCGGAAGATCAACGGCCAGGACTGGCAGCCCTACCAGGCTGCTACGGTGGTGACGCCGCCCTTCGCTGAGTACTTTTCAGGGCACAGCACCTTTAGCGCCGCTGGGGCCGAAATCCTCAGGCGGTTTACCGATAGCGACAAGTTTGGGGCCTCCTACACCCAGCCTGCTGGCACGTCGCGGGTCGAACCGGGGTTGGTTCCGGCCCAAGATCTCACCCTCCACTGGCGCACCTTCTCGGATGCTGCCGATGAAGCGGGCATCTCTCGCCGCTATGGGGGCATCCATTTTGAAGATGGCGATATCGATGGCCGCAAGCAGGGGCGCAAGCTCGCCATCCAAGCCTGGAGACGAGCCCAGGACTACATCCAGGGGCGCCTATAGCCTTGAGGGGCAGGTCTCTGCTCCAGCGGGAACTTGATGGAGCCAGGACTATAGCGGCCAGTCGGTTAATGGGACTGCGGTTATAGACGCGATCGCCGCCAACGGGTTGGTTAAGACAATTCTCAAACTTAACGTTCAAACGTTTGAACGTTCACAACCCCTTAAAATATCCTGACCGACCCGAAGATGGAGATCGGAGTGATGCGAGTCACGTCTTCTAACTCCTAACTCCTAACTCCTTCTACAGAATAATTTTCTGCCTCGGTTAACGATTCCGCCGCCCCTCTGGTGAGCTTGTTTAATTTCAATTTCCTTTGATGGCAATTTGTATCAAAATCAACCAAATTGCCCGTTAGATCAATCAGCCGTGGATCAGGGTGTAGCCACAGAGACATTTTCCTCGACACCTAAGTTCGCAAATCGCCCTTGGTCTGATGCCAAGACCCGCGATCGCATTCCCTCCACCCCTTAGGAATGAATCAGTTTTAAGTTCTTAGTTTTGAATTTTGAATTTTGAATTAGCCGCTCAACTCAAAACTCAAAATTTGGGGCTTGATTAATTCTGATTTCTCAGGTCAGGAACCGCTGCATTTAATTCATTTGTAGGTAAACCATGATTACGAAAGAAAAGACCGTGAGCCTTGCGGTCAAGGCCAATCTCGTGGGTTCTCAA
>PYEQ01000187.1 GCA_003017785.1 filamentous cyanobacterium CCP5
ATGCAGAAGACAGTTGTCGTTGCAGGCGAAAGTCGCCGAGCAGATTCTAAGTATGGCAAGATTGTCGTCCGAACAAAGCGCTACAAGGTCCACGACGAAGAAGATGCTTGCAAGGTCGGCGACCAGGTGCGAATTCGTGAAACTCGGCCCCTGAGCCGTACTAAGCGATGGACTGTAGCAGATATCCTCAGCCGTGCCGCTGATATTTAGTGCCAGGAGAAGAATGACGTGATTCAGCAAGAGTCTTATCTAAATGTTGCCGACAACAGCGGTGCCCGGAAGCTAATGTGCATTCGAGTTCTTGGAGGCAACCGCCGCTATGCCAACGTTGGAGACGTTGTGATAGCCGTGGTTAAGGATGCTCTGCCCAATATGGCTGTGAAAAAATCCGATGTCGTGCGAGCCGTAATTGTGCGGACTAAGAAGGGATTACGTCGCAGTAGTGGCATGAGCATTCGGTTCGATGACAATGCCGCTGTCATTATCAATCCAGAGGGGAATCCTCGGGGAACTCGAGTGTTTGGTCCAGTTGCAAGAGAACTTCGGGAAAAGAACTTCACTAAGATTGTGTCTCTGGCTCCGGAGGTTCTTTAGTGATGGCTCGACTCAATTCTCAATTAAGGCCTATGAAAGTACATGTTAAGAAAGGCGACACGGTTCAGGTGATTGCTGGTAAGGATAGAGGAAAGGTTGGCGAAATTTTGTCCGTCATCCCAAAGCAGAGCAAAGTTGTTGTTGAAGGGGTCAACATCCGCACCAAGCATGTGAAGCCTAAGCAAGAAGGTGAGTCTGGTCAGATTTTGAGTCAAGAAGCGCCTATTCACAGTTCTAATGTCATGCTTTATTCCCAAAAGGAAAAAGTGGCTAGCCGAGTGTGTTACACCTTCAACGAGGAAGGTCGAAAAGTGCGCATGCTTAAAAAGACTGGGGAAATCATTGACTAGATTCAAGTCTTTTTTACGATTCAGTTCATTATCAATTCTTTCCTGACACAGCCCAGGAAATTCGAGAGGGAGAAATGCCAAATCAGCTTAAGTCTTTTTACAACCAGACGGTGGTGCCTAAGCTGATGGATCAGTTCAAATATGACAACATCCATCAGGTGCCAAAAGTTATTAAGGTCACGGTCAATCGCGGTCTTGGCGAAGCTTCTCAAAACGCAAAGGCGTTGGAGTCTTCAGTTGCTGAACTGTCCACAATCACTGGACAGCGTCCTGTAGTAACTCGGGCCAAGCGGGCGATCGCTGGCTTTAAGATTCGCCAAGGCATGCCGGTTGGTGTGATGGTTACTCTTCGCTCAGAGCGCATGTATGCGTTCTTGAACCGGTTGATAAACCTTGCTTTGCCCCGTATCCGGGACTTTAGAGGCATTAGCGCTCGCAGTTTTGATGGGCGTGGAAACTATACTTTGGGGCTGCGAGAGCAACTCATTTTCCCAGAGATTGAATACGACGGTATCGACCAGATTCGTGGCATGGATATCACTATTGTGACCACTGCTCAAACCGATGAGGAGGGGCGAGCCCTACTCAGAGAATTGGGCATGCCGTTCCGTGAAAGCTAAGGCAGAGTTTTAGATCTAGAGAGGACTATGGCAGCTAACGACACGATTGCGGATATGCTCACACGCATCCGGAACGCCAATCTGGCCAGACACCAAACCGTAGAAATTCCGGCTACGAGAATGACCCGCAGCATCGCCCAGGTGCTGAAAGATGAGGGTTTTGTCGCTGATTACTCCGAAGAAGGAGAAGGTATTCGGCAACGTTTAGTACTGTCGTTAAAGTACAAAGGTAAGAATCGTCAGCCGATTATTCGCAACCTTACTCGGGTTAGCAAACCGGGTCTTAGGGTTTATTCCAACCGTAAGGAACTTCCAAGAGTTCTCGGAGGGATTGGTATCGCGATCATCTCAACCTCCAGTGGCATCATGACAGATCGTGATGCTCGTCGCCGCGGCGTCGGAGGCGAAGTTCTCTGCTATATCTGGTAGCTTTAGCGCTGGTTTGTTCAGTTTTTCCCGCGACGGGGAGATTCGGCTTCCTCGTACCGTCCACAGGAGTTTGATAATCATGTCTCGCATTGGTAAACGGCCCATACCCGTTCCAGACAAAGTCACTGTCACCATTAATGGTCAAGACGTTACCGTTAGGGGTCCCAAAGGTGAGTTATTCAAGACTCTACCTACAGGTGTCTCGATTGAGCAAGAGGAAAAAACGCTGGTTGTGAAGCGTCAGGATGATTCTCGCTTAGCTCGATCGCGCCACGGCCTGTGTCGGACTTTAGTGGCCAACATGATTCAGGGCGTCTCTCAAGGATTTCAGAGACGTTTAGAAATTCAGGGAGTTGGTTATCGAGCTCAAGTTCAAGGTAAGACTCTCAATATGAGCCTGGGGTATAGTCACCCAGTCAAATTTGATCCGCCTCCTGGGATTGATTTTGCAGTAGAAAACAACACTAATGTAGTTGTCACCGGCATTGACAAAGAGATTGTCGGTAATATTGCTGCCAAAATTCGAGCTACTCGCCCCCCAGAACCCTACAAGGGTAAGGGTGTTCGCTACGCAGGCGAGTATGTCCGACGCAAAGCTGGTAAGGCAGGTAAGAAGTAATAAGCCATGAAAGCAAGTCGTAAGCAACTAACACGTCGTCGCCACACTCGAATTCGTCGTAAGGTAGTCGGAACTCGAGAGCGTCCTCGCTTGAGTGTCTTTCGGTCTAATCAGCATATTTATGCTCAGATTATCGATGACACGGCCCATCATACCTTGGCCGCTGCCTCCACTTTAGAATCCGATGTGCGCGGTGAAGGAGACACCTCCACAAAAGACGGGTCTGCTAGAGTTGGAAAGCTTATTGCCCAGAGAGCCTTGGAGCAGGGGGTCGAGCAGGTCGTTTTCGATCGCGGCGGTAAGATCTATCACGGTCGTGTCGCGTCCCTCGCTGAAGCGGCTCGGGAGGCAGGTCTTAAGTTTTAAGCCTTTGCAAGCATCAGTCATTACCTTGACTGGCCTGATACTGGTCAAGCCGATTACCTAGTGGATAGTTAGAGGACACATTCAGCCATGGCAAACCGTCGAGGCAACTCTCGTAATCGTGAGAAGAAAACAGATTGGCAGGAGCGAGTCGTCCAGATTCGCCGGGTAACTAAAGTAGTCAAAGGTGGTAAGAAACTAAGTTTTCGAGCCATCGTAGTTGTGGGCAATGAGAAGGGACAGGTTGGTGTCGGCGTTGGGAAAGCCGGTGACGTCATTGGTGCTGTTAAAAAAGGCGTCGCTGATGGGAAAAAGCATCTTGTCGATGTGCCTCTGACCAAGTCTTTTTCTCTTCCCCATCCCTCTGTTGGTGAAGGTGGCGGAGCCAGGGTGTTCATGAGGCCAGCAGCGCCGGGTACAGGAGTAATTGCCGGGGGTGCGGTCCGTACGGTTTTAGAGCTTGCCGGCGTTCGTAATGTTCTGGCTAAGCAACTGGGGTCGAATAATCCTCTCAACAATGCCCGGGCTACTGCCAATGCTTTAGCCGCTCTGCGGACGTTTTCAGAAGTTGCTGAAGAGAGAGATATTCCCACCGAACAGCTGTACGTATAGCAGTCAGGAATAGGTCATAAATGAGACTTCATGAAATCCAGCCCAAGCAGGGCTCAAAACATCGTCGCCGCCGAGTCGGTCGCGGCATTTCCGCTGGTCAAGGTGCTAGCTGTGGGTTTGGTATGCGGGGCCAAAAGTCGCGTTCAGGTCGGGGTACTCGCCCTGGCTTTGAAGGCGGACAACTTCCCCTCTATCGCCGTATTCCTAAGCTGAAGCACTTCCCGATTGTCAACCAAAAGCATTACACGATTGTCAATGTTGACGATCTGGCTACTTTATCAATGGGGACGGAAGTAACCCTAGCTTCTCTGATTGAGGCGGGCATCCTGACGACCGATGATGGCCCTTTGAAGGTGCTCGGGAATGGCGACATTGAGGTTGCACTGAATGTCAAAGCAGCCGCATTTACCAAGTCAGCGAAAAGCAAAATTGAAGCGGCAGGCGGTACGTGTGAGATTATCTAGATATGGAGACCTGGCTTGTTGCCGGCTACATTGTTAGGGTAGAGACGTTAGCGGGAAGCCAGGCAACTGGCTAGAACTTAGGGAGTCTTGAATGGTTGTTAGTCGCGGCAAAACACCAAGCGCCCAAGAAACTTTCATGCAGATGGCTCAGGCTGCTGGCTTGCGCACCCGTTTGTTAGTGACTTTGGGCTTATTGGTATTGGTTAGGCTGGGAATTTTTATTCCGGTGCCTGGTATTGACCGCCAGGCTTTTGCCCAGTCTATTCAAAGCGGAAGCCTAGGGGGCTTTGTTGGGTTTGTCGATATTTTTGTTGGAGGCGGCTTATCTGCCCTTGGCATTTTTGCTCTGGGGATTTTGCCGTTTATCAACGCCTCGATTATTATGCAGCTGCTTACGGCCGCGATTCCGGCTTTGGAAGATCTTCAAAAGAATGAGGGTGAGGCCGGACGTCGAAAGATATCCCAGGTTACTCGATACGTGGCCGCAGGCTGGGCAGTTTTACAGAGCACTCTGCTATCAGTTTTTCTATTGATCCAGTTCGCTGAGCAACCAGGGCCGATTTTTGTGGCTCAGACGGTCATTGCCCTGACGGCTGGATCAATGTTTGTGATGTGGGTAGGCGAACTGATTACTGAGCGTGGGCTAGGTAATGGGGCTTCCTTACTGATTTTCCTAAACATCGTGTCGACCCTTCCGCGCTCCCTGGGTCAAACCGTAGAGTTGGCTCAAAGTGGCGATCGCAATCTGGTTGGCGGCGTCGTTGTACTTCTATTGGTTTTCTTGGCGATGATTGTCGGGATTGTCTTCGTTCAAGAGGGCACTCGTCGAATTCCGATTATTTCGGCAAGGCGTCAGGTTGGTCGGAAGCTTTACTTGGAGCAAAGCAACTATCTACCTCTTCGCCTCAATCAAGGTGGAGTAATGCCGATCATCTTCGCCTCAGCTGTCTTAGTCTTACCCCTATCCCTAACTCAGTACATTTCTAACCCTGCTTTCTCTCAGTTTGTAGGTCGTTATTTTAATCCCACCTCTTTCTTGTATGTGGGTTTGTACTTGGTGCTGATTCTCTTCTTCAGCTATTTCTACTCGTCTCTGGTAATGAATCCAGATGACCTCTCCCGCAACCTTAAAAAGATGGGTGCCAGCATCCCGGGCATTCGCCCCGGCAAGGCAACAACTGAATACATCAGTGGCGTGCTAAACCGATTAACCTTTCTGGGAGCAATTTTCTTAGGACTGGTGGCTGTTATTCCTAGCGCCGTTGAAAGCCTCACTCGTGTTCAAACCTTTCGAGGATTAGGAGCTACTTCTCTGCTGATTTTGGTTGGCGTAGCTATTGACACGGCAAAGCAGATCCAGACCTATGTCATTTCCCAGCGTTATGAAGGGATGGTGAAGCAATAGTGACGACTACTCGGATGATTTTTCTAGGTCCCCCTGGAGCTGGCAAGGGAACCCAGGCTAGCAGGCTCTCGGATGCCTGTGGCGTACCCCATGTCTCTACTGGAGACATCCTACGTACAGCTGTTTCAGCTCAGACGGAATTAGGGCGAAAGGCTGAACACTATATGAATGCCGGTGAACTCGTCCCTGACAACCTTGTCTTAGACCTGATTCGAGAGCGATTAACTGAACCAGATGCCCAATCTGGCTGGATTTTGGACGGATTCCCCCGGAACGTTCCCCAGGCTGAGTTTATGGACCAGTTGCTGGCTGAAATTTCTCAGCCCTATGATTTCGTCATCAATCTTGAAGTACCCGACGAAGTCATCGTTGCTCGCTTGCTAAGTCGTGGACGTAAAGATGACTCCCAGGAGGTGATTGAAAATCGCCTTCAGGTTTATAGGGAGCAGACTGAGCCGCTCATTGAGTTTTATCGGGGTCGCCAAAAGCTCGTCTCTATAGATGGCAACCGGCCCATGGACACAGTTGCTAACGACCTCCAATCCCTGGTTCGAGCCTAGTTGAAACATGCTCTTGCCAGATCAGAGAATATTTTTGTTAACTTTAAGATGTAGCACCTATTCAAGTGTCGCATTTTTACGGTGTTAGACATTTTTAGGTTTTTGCAGTTGGAGGATTTTCAATTTGTCTAAGCAAGATTTGATTGAAATGGAAGGGACTATTACGGAGTCTCTTCCGAATGCTATGTTTCGCGTTGATTTAGACAATGGTTTTAATGTCTTAGCCCATATCTCAGGAAAGATTCGGCGCAACTACATCAAGATTTTGCCGGGTGATCGGGTCAAAGTTGAGTTAACTCCCTACGATCTGACTAAAGGGCGGATCACTTACCGTCTTAGAAAGAAATAAACCTGCCGCCTCAGAAAGAAAGAGAGCTGTCAGGGTTGATTTTCAACTTTCGAGAATAGGTTTGATGAGGGGTTCGGCGCCATATCTAATCACGTCGGTGCAGGGAAGCTGCGTTTCGTCTTTTGCGGCCGCGATCGCTGCATCTGCTTCCGTTTGGGACAAATGTCCTGTATTTAGCGCAATTCCGACCACTTTAGGTTCCCGAAAAGCGCCACCAGCCGCAGCTACGGTTTGATAGAAGTCGACAACGAACTGCAGGGAAGGAATCTTCACCTGGGGGAAGTTTCGGATGTGAGTTTGCCCCGCCCTATGAACCAGAATTAAATGGGTCGGTTGGGAGCCACGCAACAACGGCAGCGTTGCCGTAGAAGCTGGATTGAACATGGACCCTTGTCCCTCAATGAATAAGATTTCATGGTTAGGGCCATGGCGCATAACCTGCTGTTCGACTGCGCCAGATGCAAAGTCGACCCGAACAGCGTCCAAAGCGACTCCATCGTCCCCAAGCATCAGATTTGTCTGTCCGGTGGCAATCACTTTAGAGCGTAGACCTCGACTTAGGCAGGCATTGTGTAGCTCGAGGTTGGTAGACATTTTCCCGACAGACATGTCGGTGCCTACCGACAACACTCGTTTACAGCTAAGGGTTGCTGCCTGCCCTGTTCCCACTGAGAGCCCAGGCGGCTCTTGGCGGACATCCCAAATCCACTGATTTTCTTGCAGCAATTGTTCAAATGCTGGGATTTGGCTTAAGGGATGATGGAGGCCGTTAACGAGATTAAGGCCGGCCTTCAATCCTACTTCAATCTCTTTGAGCCAGGGCTCTGGTAGTAATCCCCCAGAGGGGGCAATGCCAATTAAAAGTACAGTAGGCTGGTAGTCCAGGGCTGCCTCCACCGAGTTGACGATGGGAACAGAGCGCTGAATGCCGGTAAGTGCTGATAGTTCTGCACCGGCACAGGCATAGTCAATGACCGCCGCGATCGGAAGTTTGCTGTAGCGCAAAATGGCTAAACCAGTTTTACCACCGGGATTTTGGGTTCCCTCGTGCATTAACAGGGCAATCCGGTCGTGGGAGCTAAGCAGCATGATAGGCCAGTCCAAGTCCAGGTAAATGATTGGGCACTAACGCGCCATTAACGATAGCGGCCCCTGCAAAGGGGTCGTTTTTAAGGTTAAGGTGGCTATCTAAATCAAGATGATGGGCTAGGGGTGACAGATGAGCCATAGCCGTATTGCCTAGGGCCGTATTGGAGTAGCAACCAAACATAATTTTCAGTCCGTGGGTTTGGGCCGTATAGATCATTCGCATAGCTTCTTTTAGGCCACCACACTTCATTAGCTTAATATTGATGCCGTCAATATCAGCGGCTAAGCGAGGGATGTCCCGAGAGGTGAAACAGCTTTCATCAACAAAGATGGGCAGGGGTGCTTGTTGATGAAGTTTAGAGAGCAATTCATCTGCCTCTACAGATAGCGGCTGCTCTAAATAAGTTACGCCGCGATCCGCCAGCCACATTGCCATATCGACAGCATCTGGGAGATTCCAGCCGCCATTGGCGTCAACGCTGAGATCGACCGAACTCGGCAGAACTTTCAAGACAGCGTCAAACATGGCTTGATCAACGGCGATTCCTTGGGGACTACCAAGCTTAACTTTAACGGCCTTAACCTCTATTTGCTGTAGCCAATCTTGCAGCCGCTTTTGGGCCTGTTCTGGAGTACCAATACCGATTGTGACGGAGGTGGGTCGCGGAGGAAGTTCTAACCCAAGTAGCTGCCAGAGGGGGAGGCCTGCTCGCTTACCGAGCCAATCATGCAGGGCCGTGTCGACGGCTGCCCGAACAGCTGAACCCACGCCCGTAGTCTGTAGATGGGCTGTCTCTTATACACATCT
>PYEQ01000188.1 GCA_003017785.1 filamentous cyanobacterium CCP5
TGAATAGCTGGGTCTGCCCGGAGGGCAGCTGGCCTACCGTATTTGCCTCCCAAACCTTATCGAACAGGGTGCCTTGACTCATGGTGCGATCGCGTGACGTGGGCAGTTATCTATCTTAGCCCAACCCGAGTTAGCCCACCCGATTGCTTTCCCCGCCCCCATCCGGTTCTGGGTAAAGGGTGGAAAGGCTGCTTGCCCGGCCGCTGATGAACCCAGCTACTCAGAAAAATTATTAAACACCCGAAAGACCTGTCGGCAGCAGTCTTTGAGCTTTTCGCCAACGTCACTATCGGGGGCCGCGGCCCCCACAAAGCTCCAATTGTGAATCGTCGATAGGGTCCACTGCTTGCCGCGATGGTCAAAGCCAGCCACCTCTACGCCAATAACGCGGGTGTCTTGGGTTTCGATATCCCTGTGGAAACGGATTTGTACCAGCAGACTGCGGCATTGAAACCGCCGACTCACCCCAGGCAGATGAAATCCCAAATCGGCGGACTCTGGATCGAGGAGTTCACGGGTTTCAGGGTCGCTGGTCCAGGGGCTCAGATCGGCCCGCAGGTCGGGAAACTCAGCTTTGAATAGGCGCACCACCGTGGCAATTTTAGTTGCGACCTGAATGCTGTTGGCTTGTTCAGCTGCGTTCACGTCTATCCATCGTGTCGTTTGCACTACTCAACATACGATAGCGTCTGGTCCCGAATAGTTAACTGGATAACCCCTGAGGAAAGTTCCGACCAGATTTTATGATTGGGAAAGAACTTGGAGGAATCAGGTCTGTGGCAACTCCCTGTCATATTTTGGTTGAAGACAATCCAGTCATCCTGTACGCTAGCCGCAATGGAATGCCAGAGAAAGTGTCGAAGATTCTCAAGCGCTTTTTAGAAACCTTTGCTGATGAACGGGAAACCGCTGGGGAATTTACCGATACCCCCGAATGTTTAGCGGCCCAGATCATTGTTCGATTTGGCTATGAAATTTGCGAGGATGATTTTTCGAATTTAAAGGTGGGTACGCGCTTCCATTCTGACGTGGACTACATCTATTTAATTAATTCAAAGTTCGAAATTTCTGCCTGGAAGCCCCAGGCCGCCTACCGAGAAAATCCCAGTCTTGGCCTGAAGGGCTGCCAGCCAATCGATTTAGTTTGATCGCAAATCTGGGAGGTTACCACCAGGTGCGATCGCCATTTTCATCGGTGCGGGCCTGGCGCACTACGTCAGAGATTTCTTCAGCATCTTTGACGTGGTGGAGGGCGCGATGGCTACCATCAGGTTCATCGGTAACGAAATAGGTGGGCACGACTACGTTATCGCCGGTAATGTCTGCCGTATTCACAGCCACCTGCTGAGATTTTTCTTCTAAGCTTTTCGAGCCCTCTACCCGATCGCCCGGGTTGACAGTTGGGTTTTCCTGTTTGAGGGTCTCTAAATGGTCTTGCTTTTGCTGAGGACTCACCTCTTCCGGTGTTAAAGGCTGGTGAATAGTGTCGGCTTGAGAATGATCAGAATTTTGAGTGGCCATATAGAGCCTCCTACTATGCATCTAAACCGATCATAGGGAATAATACTTATCCATTCATCGTTCAAAAGGGACACCTCTGGGCATTTCCTGGAGACAGAAGAGATAGTTTTAATTCTAGAAATCTTCTTCCCTCCATCGTTTTTGGCAGCTAAATCCCCCGAATGGTCGCTGTCAGATGCAAACTGCTGCGTAACCAGATAAAGTGGCTATATGTATGATGACGATCTAACTATATTGGATCCCGATCTGGCCGATCCGTTGGATCAGCTGGATCTACCCGGATCAGCAGCGGCCGCCCCGCCACCCGATCCTGACGTCATGCTGCCGCTGCTGACCTCTCCCCACAGTCAGGAGCGCATGCTGGCGGCCAGAGTTTTTTGTGAACTAGAAGATTCCCGAGCCATTCCGGCTCTAACTCAGCTATTAGATGATCCCTGCCCGCTGGTGCGGGTGAGTGCGGCCTATGCCCTGGGGCGCAACCACGATGAGGCGGCGATCGCGGCTCTGGTTAGTCACCTCAGCACCGACTGGAACGGCTACGTCAGAAAAGGGATTACCTGGGCCCTGGGGAATTCCCGCAGTGCTGAATGCCTGATACCCCTGATCGACGCCCTCAGGACCGACATTGCCGCCGTGCGGCTTTGGGCCGCCAGCGCCCTGGCTCAGATGGCCCAGGTCAGCTATGAGTCGGTGATTGCCGCCCTACCGACGCTGATTGAGGCGATGCGGCGGGATGCGGTAGCTCCGGTGCGCAGTAACTGTGCCTGGGCGATCGGCCAGCTCTGTCGAGAACTGCCCTCAAACGTGGTGTACCACACGGCGATCGATGCGCTGATTGAAACCTTTGCCGAAGATGACGACCTAGGGGTGCGCGAAGACGCCCGCGCCGCCATTCTCAAGGTGGGTGATGCCCGGGGGTTGCAGGTGATCGAAGAAATCGAGCAGGACGGGTTTTTCTAATCGCTTCTAGCGTATTTGCGACTGATTGCAATTGCGAGTATGAGCGATCGTGCTCTACGGGTCTCTGAGTATCGTTATCGAGTCTCTGAGTGCCGTCATCGAGTCTCTGAGTGTCGATAACGAGTCTTTTTGTGTCGCTATCGAGTGTCCAGAGTGTCGATAGCGAGTCTTTTTGTGTCGATGTCGAGTCTCTGAGTGTCGCTATCGAGTCTCTGAGTGTCGATAACGAGTCTCTGAGTGTCGATAACGAGTCTTTTTGTGTCGTAATCGGGTCTTCTGATTGCCGATGGCGAGTCTTTTTGTGTCGATGCCGAGTCTCTGAGTGTCGATGTCGAGTCTCTGAGTGTCGTTTATGGGTTTGCAGGAGTCGGAATGGCGCGATCTGAATAAGTGAATAAGCTTCAACTATCCTGGAAGGGATGATTGAAGCGCTGCGTTGCTGATAGCCGATGCCTAAATTTGATACCTCTCTCCTGGATCAAGCCCTGGCGGAGCAGCAAGAACGCCGCGAACGAGAACGGCTGACTACGCTGCAACAGGTTTTGGCCTGGCTGGATGACTACGCTGTCATCTATGGGGTTGATCGGGCCTATATTTTCGGGTCTTTAGTCCGTCCGGGTCGCTTTGGTCGGCGATCGGATGTGGATATTGCCGTTGAAGCCCTTGAGGCCGATCAGTTCTTTCCGGCGATGGCCGCTCTGTCTGAGGCGGTTGGACGCGATGTGGATCTGGTGGAATTGGGCAAGTGTCCGTTTGCAGAGCGAATTCGCCAAGCTGGAAAGCTATGGACTCAGCCGACTTAGCCCTCTTAAAGGCCGATGTCAATGCTCAGCGGACAACCATCGACCGCATTTTCGAGATGCTCGAAAGCCGGGCTTTGGATTTATCGGATCAAAGCTCAGCCGAAAAGCTAGAAAGTTTGGCCTATCAGCTCCATAACCTCTACGGTGCAGTAGAAGACCTCTTCAAAGTGATTGCAACTTACTTTGAAAGCAATATTTCCGATTCCGCTCAGTGGCACAGCCGCCTGCTGCAGCGCATGACCCAGGCGGTGGAAGGGGTGCGTCCGGCGGTTATTTCCCAGGACAGCTATTTGAGACTCAATAGTCTGCGCGCCTTTCGCCATTTTTTTCACCATGCTTACGGGGTAGAGATTGACTACGCCCAATTAACCAGTAACTTGGAGCAAGCACGATCTTTGAAAGCTCGGCTAGATTCAGATTTGAATACCTTCTTGAGGGCTCTAGAAGATGACTAGCATTAGCCGCTAGCCAACCTGGCCTTCACAGACCTTGCAGGTAGAGATAAACGGCTCGCGATCGCCGGGCTTAGAAAGGCGATCGCCGGGTTCGGAGCCTTGACGATGAGCTTTGGAGCGGGGACGAAGTCTTGCAAGTGGGTTCCCAGACTTCTGCCTGGGAACCCAAAAACCTCCTATTCAGCCGGTGGAATCCGACGGGTCATGACGCTGATGAATTCGCCGCTGCGCCCGGTGGGGATGGGGTCTATCCAGGCGATTTTGTCGCAGTAGCCGAGGACGGCCATGCGGTTGATGGCCTCAACTAGCGCCTTGTGGTCGCCCAAAAGAATGTGGCAGAGCCGGTCTGGGCGGTAGGTGGGCAGGTTAAACGGTGCGGAGGCAGAGCTGCCCCCAGAGGAAGATTGAAACATCGGGTTTTCTCCGTTTTCACGTTAAGGAAAACGGGGAACTGTCTAGCGATTCCCAAAATGAAGGTAGTTCGACGCTAGATCCTAGAATGGCTCTAGGGCATCTCGCTTACCGTAACTAAGAGGGATGTCACAGGGGATTAGGGGAGTTCCTACCTCCTCTAGTCCCTGCCTAGACTCCATTCCCCGCACCCTTAAAGTACTCTAAGTCCGGTTAGGGTTCAACCGTATTTAAGATTCCTGGAGAATCTGATGGGTGTAACTCGGAACTAGCGATCGGAGAGGCGATTATACTGAACCATTCCACCTATTTACCCCTATAGGGATCTTAGGTGGACGTAATTCCACCTATCTGCCCAAAACGGGATCTTAGGCTGAAATATTTCTGCCTATTTATCCATATGGGGATCTTAGGCGGAAACTTTCTCTCTAATAACGAGTTAGCTTTCAAGAGATCAGATCCCCTCTTTAAAGATCCTTGATAAAACATACTCAATTAGTACAGTTGCATTTTATTTGAGGCAAAGATATAGAAGGTAGACAGTCGCCGATATTTGGGTAAAAGTGTGCGAGCAGCTACAGACTCACAGCAGTATAATGGACCATTCACATACTCAACGTTAGGCTGTTTAATTCCAGAGTCACTTAAGTTAAGACCGAAATGGAGTACTTTAGGTGCTTACTCAAATTGAATTAAAAAATTTCAAGAGCTATAGATCAGGCACTTTGCAACTTGGACGATTGACCGTGCTCATTGGGGCTAATGCTTCTGGAAAGAGCAATGTAATTGAAGCGCTACGCCTCCTAGCAAGAATTGCTGAGGGGGAACGACTTAGTCTTTTAGGTGGGCCTTATAAACAAGACGAAACAATTTTTAGGGGAGGAGTAGAGAATCTTGGCTATCGAGGTTCAAAATCTTTCGGGCTGTCTTGTGTCACAACAGAGCCAGAGTGGAAAGATCTCTCAATCAATTTAAGTCTTGGAGAAGATGGAGATCTTCATGTTACTGAGGAAAAAATTACAAGTCGTACTTCAACAGTTCCTCTGTATGAAATTACAAGCGCACCTCAAGGGGCTGGAAGTGACGTATTTGTTACTTATAACAATTTTGCCAGAGGTGGGAAAAAGCCTAGTATAGTATGCAGCAGCCATATGGCAATTTTTACACAGCTTTTGAGTGATATCCGCTTCCGTCCAGAAAACACTAAAAGTCGAAAAATAATTCCTAAGGTTGCTGAAAGATATGTTCAATGGTTAAGTAGTATCGTATTTCTTGAGCCTGAACCAAGTGCAATGCGCTCTTATGGTCATAAAGTTGAGAAGTTACTCAAGGAGCATGGCGAAAACCTTTCAGGGGTAATTTACAACCTATGTCTTGACCCAGATACCAAAAGTTCGGTTCTGGATTTCGTTCAAAGTTTACCTGAACAGGATATTGAAAATATTGACTTCATAGAAACACCTCGTGATGAGGTTATGCTACAGCTAACTGAAACGTTTGGCGGTACATCGACTACCTATGATGCTTCCATACTTTCAGATGGAACTTTACGCGTGCTCTCTATTGCTGCAGCAATGCTTTCTGCACCTGAGCAAAGTCTAGTTGTCATTGAAGAAATCGATAACGGCGTACATCCTAGCAGAGCAGCAGATTTGTTAGAGCGGATTTCTAATATTGCAAAGAACCGTGATTTACGGGTTTTAATTAGCAGCCATAATCCCGCACTTCTTGATGCCCTGCCTGATGAAGCTATTCCTGAAACTGTATTTTGCTATCGAAGCCCTCAAGATGGCTCAAGTCAGTTAATTAGGTTGGAGGACATTCCAGACTATCCCGAACTCATTGCTCAAGGATCTGTTGGGCACCTTATGACTCGTGGACTATTAGAACGTTTTGTCAAACAACATCCTGGAACAGAGCAGAAAAAGAGGAAGGCAATGGAGTGGCTAGCTTCTCTTGCTGAGGTAGGAGAATCGAGAGAATGAAAGCAGTTGCAATTGTTGATACATCTATATTTTGTAATGTTCTCAACATCCCTCATATGAACAGTGAACGAACTCAGGTAATGCAAAATCTGAAAGATTTACTTGAGGAAAGTACTAATCTTCTTCTACCTATGGCTGCCGTCTATGAAACAGGAAATCATATTGCTCAACTCAATGACGGTAGAAACCGGCGTCAGTTTGCTGAAGTTTTCATTGAGCAAGTTAAGAAAGCGATAAAAGGGGAAGCACCTTGGCAAGTTATGCAACTGCCAGACATGGAGGAGGTTGGAGAATGGCTAAGTAACTTTCCTGATTCAGCAATGCGTGGCGCAGGTATGGGAGACTTATCCATAATCAAAGAGTGGGAAAAGACGATTAGGATAACGCCCAATCATCGGATTTTCATATGGTCTTTAGATGGAGATCTTCAGGGATATGACCATATCCCTTGATCCTAACAATTAAGCCTTAGTTGGCAGTGTTGACTTTTATATAAAAACTGTTTCCTTTTGAGAAAATTTTTATTAATTCTAGGCTTTCGCAAAAAGCCAACGATCAGCTAACAATTCAAATGCAGCAGACAGTTTTGAGTCATGCTTCTGAGTTTAAGGTCGTCTGCTGCCGCTGATTTGAGCCGTTAGCTGTAGCGAGATCGCAAATCTCTCGTAGGTCAGGTAAAGCGTCAGCGTGCCCAACCAATTCTACGAAACAATGTAAGTCGGATCGGGAGCCGCATACTGCCGCCAGATCTGGCCGTAGACAATCTGGCGATTCTTCCAGGGCTTGTGATGGCCGCCGCTCCAGTGGATCACATTGATATCCTTCAAGTCTTTTTTCAGAAACCAGGCAATCAGCCGCATATTGCCATAGCCGCAGCGGTTCCAGCTTTTATCAAGCTGAATATAGTTTTTGAACATCACATTCAGCAGGGTTTCATCCCCCCGGTTGAGCATGCCGTATTTACACTCGGCATCCCAGTCTAAGTAGTGGTGAAAAATGCGATCGGTTTCTTCATTCCAGTAGGTGTAGTCCGTAAACAGCACCCCGCTGTTGAAAGACTGCTTAAAGGCCAGAATTTCTTTAATCGCCTTAAACGGATTGCCAAACTGAAAAATCGCCGGGTAAAAGTGGGGCACCGCCGCGAAGTAGCGATCGGGCGTGAACGTCACCGTATCAAACAGTTCTGCCACGTCCCCCAGTACCACCACGTCCGCATCCAGGTAGAGCACCTTGGTCACGTCTTCAAAAATCTCTTGCAGAAACATCCGGGCGTACTGCATATGGCGGGAAACCCGGCGGGTATCGCTCATGGGTTCAAACTTGCCGCTGACGTAGTCCTTGAGAAACTGGGGCGGATGGAAGGGCCGTACCCGCCACTCAAACACCGGCTGTTGAAAAAACCCCGAAATTTGCTCTTCGAAAAAGGCCACCTCATCCGCCGGAACCGTGATATTAAACCGGATTGCCTCGGGCCTAGCAGTGTTTTTGACCACGGAATTCATAGCCGCCAGCAGGGCAACCACGATTCCTTTATTCAAGGCAAAGGCAATATCTAACTTCATGGAGGGTACGGTAACCGCTTAGCAAGATGACGGCAAAACTCTCCCGATATGGTATCAGCTGCCTGTGCCCCATAGTCCGGTGAGCAGCAGCGGCATGACCAGGGATCCATCCAGGAGAAGGTCATAGGCGGTGCGGGGCGTATCAGGAGTAAACCGCCAGAGGGCCACCAGATCGATCGCAACGACAGGCAAAAACACCGCCGGACTGACGGGGAAAATTCTAGCCAGCCAGGCCCAGATCAGAATTGCCCCCAGCACCAGGTTCAGACCGCTCCAGACGACCCGGGTCGCTCTAATGCCAATCAGCAGCGGTACAGTGGCCACTCCTTTCTTCTGATCAGACACCACATCGCGAATATCAAAGATGTGGGAGTTAGTGCTGACGAAAATGAGTAAGAACAGCGTTGTAAATCCAGCAGCAGGGCTAAATGGAGCCCGGGCGTAGGTCATCGGCAGGGCCACTACCGCATAGGCGATCGTGCTAGAGACAATCCAGGCTTTGGCACCGGGAATATCTTTGAGCCGATACCAGCGCCAGCCGGCGTCTTGAGGCAGGGGCACCAGGGGGACTCCGTAGATC
>PYEQ01000189.1 GCA_003017785.1 filamentous cyanobacterium CCP5
CCCCGATACCCACGAAACACCTCCCGCAGCGTCCCCTGACTGCCAATTCCGGCACACATCAGCAGCAGGTTCACCCAGGCGTTTTGCCCTGGTGAGAGGCCCGGCACGGTTAGGGAAAGTCCCTGATACAGCCCCAGTTTCTGGTGCAGCTCCGATTTAGGGTCGATAAACAGCCAGTCCGCAGGGAAGCCGGTGAAGTCGCAGAACTGCTTGCCAGAGGCGGCATTGCCAATCCCCACTGCCCGCACGGCAATATTCCGGGACTTCAGTTCATCCAGATCCCGGACGATCCACCAGGCATATTCCAGGCTGTCGAAGTCCCCCAGCTGGGGCCATATCAGCACCAGGATTTTCTGGGCCGACTCGCAGTCAGTCAAAACGGATAGCGTGGCCCCATCGCTGATCCGCTGGCGCTGGGTCTGGTTGAGAACGGCGTAGATATCCATAAAAAAACGGCTGCACTCCTGACTTCAGCATAGTCAGAAATGCAGCCCCCCAGGCAGTTAATCTACTCAGGCGAATTAATTAGCCCCGGATTATCCTGGGGGCGAGGCCCGCTCGTCGGCCAGTGAAAGCGGCGCTCTGATTCAGCGATTGGCTTGTCATTGATGCTGGCTTCCCGGCGCTGCATCAGGCCGCTTTCGGCAAACTCCCAGTTTTCGTTGCCGTAGGCCCGATACCATTGGCCCGCGTCGTCGTGCCATTCGTATTGAAAGCGAACGGCGATGCGGTTGTCACCAAAGGCCCACATCTCTTTGGCCAGCCGGTAGTCCAGTTCCTTATCCCACTTGCGTCGCAGAAAGGCCCGAATCGCCTCCCGGCCCTGGAAAATTTCGGCCCGATTGCGCCAAAAGCTGTCTTCGGTATAGGCCATGGCTACCCGGTCGGGGTCGCGGCTATTCCAGGCATCTTCCGCCATACGGACTTTGGCGATCGCACTCTCCCGGTCGAACGGAGGGACTAGCTTTTTAACAGTAGTGGTCATCCCTGTCCTAGCCCAGAACCACGCTAGAGAGGAAGGCCGCGCCTGCCCCAGCCAGGGTGAAGCCCGCAAACCGCAGGTTGATTTCACCCGCAGCCAGCCGCTTAGCCCCGGTGCAGGCAGCAGCGGCGATCGCCAGCTGAATCGAGGCAAACCCCAGCAGGTAGGCGAACAACGGCGCCATCTCCGCGCCAATAACCGCCTCTCCGTAGGCGTAGCCGTGAAACATTCCGGCAACAGCCGCCAGGGCGACCACCAGCCAGTCTTGTGGCCGCTGCTTCATCGCCAGCAGGCCGCCGAAGATCAGTACCGAAGCGGAAATGCAGAATTCTGGCGCAGGCAGGTTAGCCCCGGCTAGGTGCAGTCCGGTGCCCCCCAGGGAAGCAACCACGAAAGCAGCAGGAATCAGCAGACCACGGCCCATCACGGCGGCCAGCAAACCGGCCGTAACCACAAAAGCCAGGTGATCCAGGCCAATCACGGGGTGCCCCAGGCCGGATAAAAACCCTTCAATGGCGTTGGTGGGAGTTGCACCGCCAAAGGGATGGTGGGCTAGGGCCGGGGTCGCAAACAGCAGCCCTAAGGCAGCCGCCAGTCCGACAGTGGCCATCTGTTTGCTAGAGAGCCCCAGGGCTGAAATCGATTGAAGCCGTATCATCTACAATTTCTCCAAATGTTAACGGGGGACAGGGACAAGGCTGAACTGCCAGCAGTGCAGGTTGGGTAGAGCGCCAGTGAAACTAGGCCGTTTAGCTATCGCTGGGTTTCCATTTCGTCGCCCCAACCTACAGTACTGATATTTGGGAACTAGACCCGCTCACAATGACTAGCAAACTACCACTTCTTGTAGGGCAGGAACTTACCGCACATGATGATCTTGACGCGATCGCCCTTGGGGTCTTCTTCCCGCTCCACGTCGATGGAAAAGTCAATGGCGCTCATGATGCCGTCGCCGAAGTGCTCATGCACCACCTGCTTCACGGGCATGCCATATACCTGCATGATTTCGTAAAAGCGATAGATAAACGGATCGGTAGGAATCACCGGATCGAGAGATCCCTTAGTTGGGCATTCCGTCAGCGGCTCGATCAAGGACGAATCAGCCCCGATCGCCTCAACAATCTGGGTGGCTTCTTCCTCCGAAGCACTGGCCTGACGATAGATCACCGAAGCAATCCACACCTCGTCACGACCGACCTTGGCCTCTAGATCTGCAAAGGTCATGCCCTTGGCTTTCTTAGCCGCCAGGAGTTTTTCAGTGATTGCTGGAATGGCCATGGTTGTGTCCTCGTAGTTACGTCAATTACTTCCGACTAATCCGCGCCGCTTCAACCGCCCGGGTTTCGCGGAACAGGTGGCTTTCCATCTCCGCCTTGAGGGCATGGTAGGCGGGGTGCTGCTCGATGGTTTCCCGGTTGCGGGGCCGGGGGAAGGGCACCTCCAGGATTTCGTCTACCCGGGCGGCGGGGCCACGGGTCATCATCACGATGCGATCGCTCAGCAGCAGAGCCTCGTCGATGCTGTGGGTGATCATGATCACCGTCTTACGCTGTTGCTCCCAGATCCGCTCGATTTCGTCCTGTAAAAAGCCCCGGGTGAGGGCGTCGAGGGCTCCGAAGGGCTCGTCCATCAGCAGAATCTGGGGGTTGATCGCCAGGGCGCGGGCGATACCCACCCGCTGGCGCATGCCGCCGGAGAGCTCATGGGGATGCTTGGATTCGGCCCCTTCCAGCCCCACCAGTTGAATGTGCTCTTTGATGATCCGATCGCGGCGCTTCGGTGAAATCTTGGGATCTACAGTTTCCACCGCAAACCGGATGTTTTGCTCCACCGTCATCCAGGGCATCAGGGCGTAGTTCTGGAAAACCATGCCGCGATCCGGACCGGGCCCGGCAATGGGATGGCCGTTGAACAGAATATCGCCGCTGGTGATGGAGGACAGCCCCGCAATCATCCCCAGCAGGGTAGACTTGCCGCAGCCCGACGGCCCAATGATGGTGACAAAGGTGTTGGGCTCGATCTCCATGCTGATGTCTTCGATCGCCGTGAAGTCGCCACTGGCTTTGCCAGTGAGCTTGTTAGCCCAGCCCTTCTTACCAGGAAAGACCTTAGTCACGTTGCGAATCGAAAGCTGAGCGGAGGGGGAAGCCGTGCCCGCCGTGGGAGTTTTTCCGTTCACAGATGCTACGCTCATGAGTTTCGACCGAATACAACAAACTTCTCCAGGGCCGCGAAGATGCTGTCCAGGGCCAGCCCCACCAGGCCAATGATGAAAATCGCCACCAGAATGTTGGGAATATACAGGTTGTTCCACTCATTCCAGATGAAGTAGCCCAGGCCCGTTCCCAGCAGCATTTCCGCCGCCACAATCACCAGCCAGGCAATGCCCATGCTGATCCGTAGGCCAGAGACAATATTCGGCAACGCCGCCGGGATGATCACCTTGAAGATGGTGCGCATCCGGGAGGCCCCCAGGGTGTTGGCCACATCCAGGTAGTCTTTATCCACCCCAGCCACGCCAAACGCCGTATTGATCAGCGTCGGCCAGATGCTGGAGATGAAGATGATGAACACCCCGGTCATCTCAGAATCCCGAAAGATGTACAGACCTAAAGGCAGCCAGGCCAGGGGGGAAATCGGCTTGAGCAGCTGCACGTAAGGGTTAAACGCCTTATAGGCCACCGGCGAAATGCCGATTAATATCCCCAAAGGCACAGCCACCGCCGAGGCCAGCAGGTAGCCAATCGCCACCCGCCTGAGACTGATCAGCAGGTTCCAGCCGATGCCCAGGTCATTGGGGCCGTTGCGAAAGAAAGGATTGGTCGTCCACCACCAGAATTCTTTCAGAGTGGTGGAGGCCGTGGGCATCCCCTGGGTAAACCAGCCCTGGCTGGCCCCAATCTCCCAGAACAGCAGAAACAGTCCCAGGGATAGCATGAACAGCGCGAACGCTCGAAATCCCTCACTTTTGAAGAAAGATTCTTTTTCTTCCTTGATGATTAAACTGGGGGTCGCATTACTGACCGCCATAGATACCTCCTCAAATGCGTCTGGGCGAACTACACGCCGTACTCGTCGATCTGCTGCTGCACGTAGGCATCAGGGTTCTCGGGATCGAAGGTGTCGAACTTCAGCTCTTCGGTGCGGTAGATCTCAGCCGGGGGAGACTGGCCCAGTTCTTCGGCTAGCTCACGGGCCAGGTCGGTGAGGAAGATTTCTTTGCCCACCTCGTCGTAGCCCTGGTCGGTCATGGCCTTGGTGGCTGCGCCGTCCCCCTGCAAATCCCAGCGCACCAGCTGAGACGAAATCCAATTGGCAAAGCTCTGCCAGGGGTAGGGGTCGAAGTCGATGCGATCGGGCACGCTGAGGGTGTTGCCGTTGCCGTCCTCAAAGTTACCGGTAAGTACCGCTTCGACGACTTCCGTGGGCTGGTTCAAGAAAGCCCGCTCGGAGATGGCCGCCGCGATTTCAGACCGGTTGGCCGGGTCGCTGGCGTAGCCGGTGGCCTCGATAATCGACTTATTCAGCGCCCGGAAAGTGTTGGGGTTGGTGTTGATCCACTCGTCGCTGGCGGCAAAGGCACAGCAGGGATGACCGGGCCACAGTTCCTTAGTGAGCATGTGAATGAAGCCGACCCCTTCGTAGACGGCTCGCTGGTTGAATGGATCGGGCATCAGGTAGGCGTCAATGTCGCCTGCCACCATCTGAGCGATGCTGTCCGGGGGCGGTACGGGGCGAATCTGCACGTCCACGTCGGGGTCGAGACCGCCCGTGGCCAGGTAGTAGCGCAGCAGCAGGTTGTGCATGGAGTAGGGGAAGGGCACCCCGATCACAAAGCCCTTGAAGTCAGCGGGGCCGCTGACGTTACCCTGGTGGCGATTGGCTACGGTGATCGCCTGACCGTTGATGTTTTCGATGCTGGCCAGCTTCACCCCGAAGGAGGCGGATCCTAGGCCCAGGGTCATGGCAATGGGCATCGGGGCCAGCATGTGGTACGCGTCTAGCTCACCGGCGATCGCCGAATCCCGCACCGCACCCCAGCTCGGCATCTTCACCACGGTGGCATTGAGGCCGTACTTTTCATAGAAGCCCAGGGGCTCCGACATGATGATCGGGCTGGCGCAGGTGATGGGAATAAAGCCGATTTGTAGGTCGGTTTTCTCCAGGTTGCTGGTGTCCACCGGCTCGGCGGCATCCTCAGTGGTGGCGGCGGGCTCGTCGCCGCCGCAGCTAGAGAGGGCCACCAGGGCCGCGCCGATCGCCATATTGCGTAAAAACTCCCGCCGGGTGGCGCCGCTATTGCGCATGGAGTCGGCGAAGAACATCCCGGCCTGGGGGCCAAAGGCAGCGGCAAAGGCATTCTCTAAACCGCCCGCCTGCTGACACAGCCCCAGAATCAGCTTCTCCCGCTTGGGATCGCCCCGACCCACGGTTTTCAAAAATAGCTGCTTTCTCAGCTCATGGGCGTTGACCTTGTCGGCCACCCGCAGCTGGTTTTGCTTGTAGACGCCCATTTTCACCAGATCGTCCACCATGTCCAGGGGATCCTTGGGCATGGTCTGCATAAACTCCCAGTGATCCAGGGTGGAGTGACGGCCTCCGCAGAGAATGCAGGCCAGCTCCAAATCAGACAGCTCGCCGCGATCGCAGTTAAGGTTTCCCCACCGTTGGGATGCCTGTGTCGTGGCCCATTTTGCTGAAGTAAAAACCATACTCTTGCCTATCTAACTCCACTGTGAAAACACAACACTGAAAACACAAAGCTGCGAAACCTGACTCACCCGACAGGGCTGGCGCTCATTTTTCGTCAATCTACCAGTCACTCAACTAGAACGCATTGGAACTTCTTTTGAATGTATTGGGACTTTTTTTGGGAGCCATAGCGCTTAGTTAAAAGGCCCCTTAAACCGTTAAATCAGCTACAGAATCTTCTCGCCAAACCTGGGGCGGCACCCCGTGAAACTTTCGAAATTGCCGCGTAAAATATCCGGCATCGCTGTAGCCGGAGGCCTCGGCCACCTGTCGGATATTCTCGCTACTTCCCATCAGCAAACTTCTGGCCTCAGCCATCCGCCGCTCAATAATCCAGCGTTTGATGGTGTGGCCGGTATGTTCCTGCACCAGGCTAGTGAGGTAGGCAGGGGAGTAGCCCACCGCCTGGGCTACGTCCTTGAGACTGATGGCCTGGCGGTAGTTAGCCTCGATGAAGCTGAAGACTGACGCCAGCCTAGGACAGTCAGGAAAAATACCGTTGCCAGAAGGGCCGTCTGGGCGAGTGCCAGCCTCGGCAGCCGCTGAAACCCTCTCCGAAGAGGGCGCGTTAGCCAGTCGGCGCGATCGCTGGAGTTCCTCCTGACGCCGAAGTCGGGTACTGATGGCCGCCAAAAACTGCTCTACGGTACAGGGCTTGGTCAGATAGTCGTCAGCCCCCAAATCCATGCCCCGCCGCAGATCAGCCATGGTCACCTTGGCGGTCAAAAAAATCAGCGGAATTGCCGCCGTTGCCAGCGATCGCCGCAGAGAAGAGAGCACTGAGTAGCCATCCATGTCCGGCATCATGATGTCACACACCACCAGATCGGGGCGGTGGGCTTTAGCCAGATGAAGACCCACTGTACCGTTGCTGGCCCCAAATGCCTGGAAGCCTTCAAACTCCAAACATTTCAGAAAAATGTTACGAGTCTGGGCTTCGTCTTCAATTACAAGCACTGATTTCATGGAACTCCGGTCGGTGGATTCTGGACAGCTCAATTGAGATGAAAAATATATTCTCTAGGCCCGCAAACGAACCCTGGCGAAAAAGTATTTGCCTTCCAATTTCCTTCCAGATGGACAACGTAGGCCACGAAAAAACCTGGTAGATCACGTCCAACTCCTAGGCAAAAATTAACGGCCCAGGCAAGCCCAATAGTTTTTGAACTGGGATTTATTCTTTCTTTAGTAATCTTTAAGAGTTACGCTCGTGGTGTACTGCAATACAAACTGTTCCTTTCTGACCCCCACCATGGCGCCACCCAACCCGCAATCTGCGTTCGATTTTGCGACTGCCCCCGCCCCTGACGGAGCAGCGGGTCAAGAGTTAGAGCACCTGCGTCGCCAGCACCAGCTGATTCTTAATGCCGTGGGAGAAGGCGTCTATGGCCTTGACCTAGATGGACGAGTGACCTTTGTAAATCCAGCCGCAGCCGCGATGATCGACTGGCCTATGGAGGAACTGATTGGCAAGTCCATGCACGCGGTGCTGCACCATTCCCATGCCGATGGCTCGGCCTATCCTCGGGAAGCCTGCCCGATTTACGCCGCTTTTCAGGACGGCAGCGTGCGACGGGTGACAGATGAAGTGTTTTGGCGCAAGGACGGCACCAGCTTTCCGGTGGAATATATCAGCACCCCGATGCACGATGAGGCCGGGGAAATGATTGGGGCGGTGGTCACCTTTCGAGACATTACTCAAAGGCGCTGGGCAGAGCAGGTGCTACAGCGGGCCAACGAGGAGCTAGAGCAAAAAGTCCTGCGCCGCACCGCCAAGCTCAGGCAGGCCAACCACCAGCTGCGAGAACTTAGCGAGATGCGATCCCGCTTTGTCTCCATGGTTTGCCATGAATTTCGCAACCCGCTCAACAACATTGCCCTGACGGTGTCGTCGCTGAACCGCTACGACACCCAGCTGCGCCCCGACGAAAAAACCGACTATCTGCTCACCATCAACGCCAACGTCGAGCGCATGACCCAGATGATCGACGACATTCTGGTGATCGGCAAAATTGAGGCCAAGGTGCTGGAGGTCAACCCCAAACCGCTGGATCTGGTGGTCTTTTGCCAGGATCTGTTGGCCGAGGGCGACTACCGCCGCCCCCAGACCCCGATTCAATTGGTCTGCCGCAGCCGTCAGGTACTGGCCTGCCTCGATGAGCGGCTGCTGCGATCGATCCTGAGCAACCTGCTCTCCAATGCCATTCGCTACACCCCGGAGGGCCGCCCAATCTGGCTGAAGCTGGCCAGGCAGCGAGGGCAGGCCATTATCAAGGTGCAGGACGAGGGAATTGGCATTTCAGCGGGCGATCGCAAGTCGCTGTTTGAGCCCTTTCACCGGGGCCGCAACGTCAGCAACATTCCAGGCACCGGCCTGGGGCTGAGTATTGTCAAGCAGTTTGTGCAGCTGCAGCAGGGCACCATCAAAGTCACCAGTCGGGTGGATCAGGGCACGACGTTTACGGTGCGGTTGCTGGGCGTGACCCCGTAACGGCATTGTCATTCCTATGGCTACGAGAATCTACTAT
>PYEQ01000190.1 GCA_003017785.1 filamentous cyanobacterium CCP5
CGAATCAGGCGTTCGGGTTCGGGGGAGCGCTGCCATTCCACCATCAGGTTCAAACAGCCCGCTGCCCCGGCCTGGACCTGGACGTAGATACCTTGTTTCACAAGGGGCTGATTTAGCCATAGGGCGATCGCCCGAAAATATCCGGCCGCCGCCTGGGCTTTGACTTCTGCCTGGGAGCTGACCGCTGCGCTAACCATGCTGACCATTAGCTGACCAATAACTGTATGGATATATAGACTCGATGTAGCCCTGAGCGATTTATAAGCAACAATTCCAGCGAAACGCCTGAATTATAAGACAGGTAGACCCTTTCGGCACCCCCGACATTAACAAACATGTTGCCCCCATGGAGCTGTCTGTATCTAGACATCCTTACGGCGCTGGAAAATCTGGTAGGGTTTTATTTTCTATGCAGCTGGAATCGAATTCATGCAGTCGCTACGTGGACGGGATCTGCTCAGCTTGGCCGACCTGAGCTTAGACGAACTCTCTGGCCTCCTGGCCCTGGCTACCCAGATGAAGTCGGGAGAGATTCGGGTGCGCTGTCCTGAAAAGATTCTGGGGCTGCTGTTTCGTAAAGCGTCGACGCGAACCCGGGTAAGCTTTTCCGTGGCGATGTATCAGCTGGGGGGGCAGGTGCTGGATTTGCATTCGGGGGTCACCCAGGTCGGTCGTGGAGAGCCCACCTGCGACACTGCTCGGGTGCTCGATCGCTACCTGGATATCGTCGCCATTCGCACCTTTGCCCACAGCGAAGTGGAAGAATTTGCCGACTTTGCCAAGATGCCGGTGATCAATGCCCTCACCGACGATGAGCATCCCTGCCAGATTCTGGCGGATCTGATGACGGTGCAGGAATGCTTTGGTGACCTGGCAGGATTGACCCTGACCTACCTGGGGGACGGTAACAACGTCGCCCATTCTCTGATGCTGGGGGCGGCGATGGCCGGAATGAATGTGCGCGTGGCCACCCCCGAGGACTACGCCCCCCAGCCGATGATGGTGGAGCGGGCCCAGGAGCTGGCAGCGGGGCGGGGCGAAGTCGTGGTGACAACCGATGCAAAAGCCGCCGTGGAGGGGGCCCAGGTGCTCTATACCGATGTCTGGGCCAGCATGGGCCAGGAAGACCTGGCCAGCCAGCGGATTCCGATTTTTCAGCCCTACCAAATTAACGATGGTCTGCTGGGGCTGGCGGATAAGCAGGCGATCGTCCTCCACTGCCTGCCGGCCCACCGGGGAGAAGAAATCACCGCTGAGGTGATCGAGGGTAGCCAGTCCCAGGTGTGGAACCAGGCAGAAAACCGGATGCACGCCCAGAAGGCGCTGTTGGCAAGTTTGCTGGGCGTAGCCTAGTGTTTCACCGTAGGTTGGGGGGAACGGAGGGGGACTCAACCCTTGCTCCTCAGCTGCCGACACCCTTACGACCTGGAGATCGACTATTGGTGATCGCCCCCAGTGGTGCCCTGCGGGAGCGACAGGCGTTTGATCAGGGGGTAGAGATCTGGCGCTCCTGGGGATTTGAGGTGGATCTGGCTCCCGACTTTGATCAGCGCTGGGGCTACTTGGCAGGCACCGACGCTCACCGCCGCCAGCAGCTTTTAGAGGCCCTTAAAGCCCCCGAATACCGAGGCATTCTCTGCGTCCGGGGAGGCTTTGGTGGCACCCGGCTGCTAGAAGAATGGCAGTGGCCGGAGGCTGAGCCCAAGTGGCTAGTTGGCTTTTCAGATATCACCAGCCTGCTGTGGAGCTATGCGAAATACGGGGTCGCGGGAGTGCACGGGCCGCTGCTGACCACCCTGGCGGCGGAGCCAGACTGGTCTAAGGAGCGGCTCAGGCAGCTCGTCACTGGAGAAACCGTTGCGCCGATTCAGGGTCAGGGCTGGGGCGGCGGCGTAGCGGAGGGGCGGCTATTACCCGCTAATCTGACGGTGGCGACCCACCTGCTGGGCACGGCCCATGAGCCAACTCTAGAGAACGTGATTCTGGCCTTTGAAGATGTCACCGAAGCTCCCTACAGAATTGACCGGATGCTCACCTACTGGCGGATGTTGGGTCGCTTGTACCAGGTGAAGGGGATTGCCCTGGGCCGGTTCAGCCAGTGTGAGCCGCCCCCTAACGTACCCAGCTTTTCGGTGGCGGAGGTGCTGGGCGATCGCTGCGCCGACCTGGGCATGCCCGTGGTTTCCGACCTCCCTTTCGGCCATGACGGGGAAAACGCCGCCCTGCCGGTAGGCCTGCCCGCTCGCCTCGACGCCGACCAGGGAACCCTCAGCCTTTTGTCCCTGGACCAGACTGTAGAGATCCAGACTGAATAGAATAAGGAGTACCCCAACCAGGTTTAGCCAGTGGTTCCCCTCCGCGATGAAAACCCTATTAGCAGCACCCCCTACGTCACCTATTGGCTAATCGGGATTAACGTGGCGGTTTTTCTGTTTCAACTCTCCCTGTCTTCCAGCCAGCTAGAACAGTTTTTCAACACCTGGGCGCTAGTGCCCAATCAGCTCAGTGCCAGCTTTGCAGGGCAGGTACCGTTTCCGGCCTTTGAATGGATGACCCTGTTTACCTCCCAGTTTCTCCACGGCGGGTTTCTCCACATTGGCGGCAATATGCTCTACCTGTGGGTGTTTGGTAACAACATCGAAGATCAGCTGGGCAAGGTCAAGTTTGTGATTTTCTACCTGGGCTGTGGAGCCCTGGCGGGGCTATGCCAGTGGATTTTCGCACCGGGGTCGCCGGTACCCACCGTCGGGGCTAGCGGAGCGATCGCTGGGGTGATGGGGGCCTACGTACTGCGGTTTCCCAAAGCCTACATTCTCACCCTGCTGCCGATCTTCTTCTTCATCACCACGATTCGGATACCGGCTCTGTTTTTTCTGGGCTTTTGGTTTGTTCAGCAGGCCCTCTATGGCATTGCCAGCCTCAGCACCCAGGTAAATGTGGGCTCTGGCGGGGTAGCCTACTGGGCCCATGCCGGTGGCTTCGTATTTGGGATTATTCTCGGGCCTATGCTGGGCCTCATGGGTCGTAAGCGACGGTTCTAATTGGTCTTCAAGCCCAGAAGTGGAGTTCTCCTCAAGGGGAAGCTATAGATTTTGAGCTGGGCTTGGTATAAACCTTTCTCTAGGCCCGGAAGTGGAATTTTCTCTAGGGGTAAACTGCAGATTTCAAGCTGGACTTGATTGAATCATGGATTTATCGGTCATTTTTGCCATCATCATTGTTGTCGCGGTCATTCTGTGGCTGCGACGGCGAAAGGGAGGGTTGAACCTGCCCAGCATCGGCAGCAGTCGGAGCCTGTCTGGCTCGAGCGTGCGCTCCAGTACTCGACGGCAGCTCTTGAGAATGGTCGGTGGCAACCCCTCCGTGGCGGCTCGGCTAGTAGAGAGCGTACGCGATCGCTACCCCAACCGATCCGAGCAGTGGTGCTGGGAAAAAGCAATCTATGACATTCAGCGCGATCGCCGCAGCTAACCCCGTGTACGTTGGGCAGCTTTACCCTTAGTATGATTAAAAGGTTTTGCCCCATTGAAAGTCAGCGGATAGATTCATGGCAGAAGATAAGTCCTCCGGCGCTAAGCCAGCTGCTAAGAAAGAGAAGCAAGAAAAGCCCCCTGCTCCCGAAGACAAGCCGTTTCAAGAATGCATTCAGCAGCACTTTCTACCGGATCTGGAGAAAGCCCTGAAGGATGAAGGGCTGAACGACATCGAGCTATCCTTCGTTGAGCAGCCTTTGAGGGTGTTTGGCTCCGTCGACTCAGACGACTACTGGCACGTTAAAGGCATCTGGCAGGCGGGACGGCAGTTCAATATTGCCTTTGTGCAAGAGGACATCAAAGGGCCCAAGCTCTGGTACTGGGCCGATAAGGGCGGACAGCCCAGCACCATCGAGCAGTTCATGGGAGATGAGCGCAAGATCAGCGTTGACCTAATGGTGCTTTATACCTTGCAGCGCCTAAACGCTCAGAAGTGGCTGACCCGCAATTAATTCGCGATGAGCCTTTCTAAAGCAGAAGCGAAGCAGCTGCTAGAGCGAATAATTTTTGAAGAAACCCAGCCCGAAGACTGGGTGCAAGACGTCTGGGCCCTCAGCCCGCTGCTGGGGGATAGTGCTGCTAAGCTCTACGATGCCTTCAACGTCTTGATCGACTGCTGCCCTGAGGACCAGCTCGATAATCTGCTCAAAAATCTTTATCGAGAGCAGATCGAATCTTGACCTTCCGTCAATGGGAGATCGAGGATTCGGACTTCTGATGGCGATCGCCTGTTTCCTCTGGGCGAGGAGATGTATGCATGACGCGAATCAGAGGTCTGGCGGCGGGGTGAGGGACCTTGACACAGGTCCGATCGGGCTGGTCATAGCAGATTGTCGACCGCCGCTTTGAATTTCTCATAGGGGGCAACGCCGACCATCTTTTCTTGGAGCTCTCCCCCTTTGAAAATCATCACCGCAGGGATACTGCGGATTTCGTACTTTTTCGGAGTCTCCTTGTTCTGATCGAGGTCGATTTTGACCACTTTTACCCGGCCCTCATATTCCTCGGCAAGCTGGTCCATCAGCGGGGCTACTTTTTTGCAGGGGCCACACCAGGTCGCTGTACAGTCCACAACCAGGAGATCTTCGGAGGCCAGCAGCTGGTCAAATTCGCTGTCCTGGACGTAGGTAGCGGTGGTCATGACAAAACCTGTTGAATGGAGATCTGTGAACGTTGAAAATGGGGAACAGGTTCAGCCTACGGCATTTTCACTTATTTACCACCGTAGTAAAAAGCGATTTCCTTATCTTTTAGGGGCGGAAACTCAGCATCGAGCAGCATCTGGTTGAGGTCCGCCTGGGAAAAGTGCTTGGCCCCAATCCGCACGATCCGCGATCGCAGGGTGTTAGTGACGCCGCTGCGCTGGCGATCGCCTTCCTTGGCCATGACCTTGGTGTAGAGGTCGAGCTTAGCAGCAGGAATCGGACTGCCGTCGAGGTCGAGGCCCTGGGCGATCGCGGCGTCGACCGCGTCGGCTCCGGTAGTCTGGGTTGAGCTGTCTGCCATGGTTTGCGTCCTAACCGGTCAACTGGATTTTATCAGGCCGGGGTACTGAGCGGTGATCGCTAGCTCTGAGGTGCTGGTGCTTCAGCGTTTGGACTTGACCCGAATTTTCATCGAGGCTGGGGGCGCCAGGGTCAGCCCCCGGCGAGTCGGTTTTAGCGGGCGCGATCGCGGCAGCTCCAGCTCAAACCTCTGCTGCAGGGTGGCGATACTCAGCTTTAACTCCATCATCGCTAGGGCTGAACCGATGCAGCGGCGATGGCCACCGCCAAAGGGCAGATACTCATGGGGGGCATATTGCCGCTCCCAAAACCGCTCCGGGCGAAACCGCTTGGGCTCCGGGTAGAGGTCGGGCCGCTGGTGAATGATATAGGTGGCTGGCATTAGGGCCGTACCCGCAACGAAGTCGTAGCCGGCCAGGGTCATGGGTGACCGCAGCAACCGAATAAACGTGGTCGGCGTAATCGGATAAATCCGTAAAGCTTCCTGGCAAACGGCGCTCAGGTAGGGGAGCTGGGCGATCGCCATCGGGTCTGGGTCGGAGCCTAAATCGCTTAGCTCAAGCCGCAGCTTCTGCTCTACCTCCGGCAAAAAATGAATCCAGTACAGCAGCCACACCATGGCCGAAGCGGTGGTTTCGTGGCCGGCCAGGATCAGGGTCACCAGCTCATCATGGAGCTCGGCGTCGCTCATTCCCTCCCCGTTTTCATCCCTAGCCTGCAGCAAGAGGCTGAGGATATCGCTGCGTTCGGTGGAGTCTGGGTGTGGCTGGGCTAGGGACTGGCGGCGATCGCGAATTTCGCCATAGAGCAGCTGCCGCAGCCGTTCCCGCAGACGGAGAAATCGGCCCCAGGGGCTCCAGGGGCCCCAGTCCTTTTGCAGCCCTGGAAAGAATAAAAAGCTAGCGGTAATGGGATAGGCAAAGACATCGAGCAGGGTGCTCATCAGCTGCTGGAGCTCTGCCAGCCGCGCTCCTTCCCGGAGGCCAAACACCGCCTGCAGAATCACCCCCAGGGTTAATTCCTGCATGGGGGCGCGAGCGATAATCGTCTGGCCGGGCTGCCAGCTGGCGCTGACCTGGCGAGTAATATCGCAGATAAGCTGGCCGTAGGCCTTCAGGCGATCGCCATGAAACGGCGGCATCAGCAGTTTGCGCTGGCGCTGGTGGGAAGCACCATCGAGCAGCAAAATCGAATGATCTCCCACCATGGCTCGCATAATGCCGTTGTTCTGCCCGGTTGAGACCTGGCTGCTATCGAGCAGAAAGATTTCCCGCACCACCTCCGGGTCGCCCACGTAAACCAAAGGCGGAGAATCATCGCCGCCAATTTGAAACATCGGCCCGTAGCGACGGACGTTGTCTTCCATGTAGTCCGTGGGCCGCAGAATCAGCCGCAACAGCCTCAGGGTGCGGCGCAGCCCCTTGGCCTTGGGACCGTCCAGGGGTTGACGTTCAGAGGGCTTGGCTTCGACAAACTGAGTGGTCATGGGAGCTAACCGTGAGAAACTATGCTGCCTGCCAAATCTGAGATGGGGCGAATTTGGCTCAGTCTGAACTCCAGTTTAGAGCGGCAACGCCAGATCCGGCGTCTGGCATTCAGGGCAGCAAGTTTTACCTAGGTTTTAGCTGGGAAAGCCTGACTTGATGAATCCTTCATTTACAAAGCAGCCTGGAACTCAGGCATCAAACCTAGAGTGGTTGCAGTTCCCCTTATCACCGATAGGTAACTGTGATGCCCCGCAAACTAACGGCCTTATTCCAAAAGTTCAAAGAGCAACTTGCCCCTGAAGTTCCAGCAGAAGTTGCCGCTTGCGAATTTGACTGCGATCGCCTCGACTGCAGCGATCAAGAGTGGAAAACTTGTGCCAACAGACTGCAAAAAGAAAACGCTATTAAGCAAAATTCTCAGGCAGGGAGCCATCAGCACAATTCTTAAATTCTCAAACTCTCCCCGTAGAGAAGGCCGCTACGGGGGCTCGCTTGTAGGCGGGGGTGCCCGATCGCGGGTCAACTTTAGCCTTCATCAGCCGGTTGGCTTCCGGGTAAAACATCAGTGCGGCACCCTGGCGCACCTCCCCGAAGATGATCTCAATCTGGTCGAGCTGGCCAGCCTCTCCCCGGACGCTGATCCGCTGATGCTCCGTGAACCCTGCCTGGGCTGCATCAGCAGGGTTCATCAGAATACAGTGACGGTGGGGCATGGCCCGGTAGCGATCGCTCTGCTTATAAACCACGGTGTTGTGCTGGGCGTAGCTGCGGCCGGTGATCAGAGCCAGGACGATCGCCGGATGACCAGGCTCAAGGCCAAAGTGCTCTAGGGTCGGTAGGGTGAGCTGGGGCAGAGGAGCGATCTGCATCTGGGCTTTGCCCGACGGTGTAGGGAATTTGGGTTCCAGAAAAATCCGTCCGGCGATCGTGAACTCTTCTTGGGTGTCATCGATGGTGCCGATTTTTTCATAACCGGGGATGGTCTGGGCGATTAGCTGGCGGACGTAGCGGGTGTCCTGCAGCTGCCGCCAGTCGATGGGGTTACTGCCATGGAGACGATGGGCCAGTTCAGCTAAGAACTCCACTTCAGAGATCACATTCCTGGGGTTGAGATGGCTGTGGCCAGGATCGTTTAACCGCACGAAATTATTGCCGGATTCGGTGGTAGTGCGGTGGGGATTTTCGAATCGGGCGTACACCGGAACAATGATCGTGTTTTGCTTAGCCAACCCATGGAAGTGGCCCAGGTTGGGCTTGGTAGCCAGGTAGATGACCGTGTCAATGTTACCCAGGGCCCGTTTGGCCTGGGTGAGATCGGGGCTGGCGGCGTACAGGTTGCCCCCCAGGCACAGCAGCGCGTCGATCTTGCCAGCGTCTGCGGCCTGGATCAGAGCGTGGGCGTCGTAGCCGGGCTCTCGGGTGAGAGGCCGATCCAGCAATTTCTCCAGGGCTTCCCGCAGGGGTGTCTTGAGGTGAGCCGACACGCCCATGGAGCCAAACCCCTGGACGTTGGAATGACCGCGAATTGGCATCAGCCCGGCCCCTGGCCTGCCGACATTGCCAGTCATCAGGGCGGTGTTGGCAATGGCCAACACATTGTCGACGCCGTTGGCCTGCTGGGTAATGCCCATGGCCCAGGCAAAGACAACCCGATCGCAGCTGCGGATCATCTGCGCTGCCGTGGCTATCTCCGCCTGGGAC
>PYEQ01000191.1 GCA_003017785.1 filamentous cyanobacterium CCP5
GCTCGGGGGAGATGACGACCTTTATGGTGACGGAGGAGATGACCATCTATATGGTGGGCCTGGCGAAGATTTCCTAGACGGCGGTACCGGGAGTAATTACCTGGCCGGTGGTGAAGACGATGACACCTACATCATTCGATCCACTAGCGATAGGATTCTCGAGTTCTCAAGTGTCGGCAGCGCCAATTGGGGAAATAATGACCTGATCAGAACCTACCTGTATACCACCGAGATGCGGGACTACGACAATGTCGAAAACCTGTTGATGGCATCCGGTGGCGCGTTTAATGCCTACGGTAATAACCTGGCCAATTTCATCACCGGCAACGGTAATGACAACGTCATCCTGGGTCGCGCTGGGGCCGATAGCCTCGAAGGGGCAGAAGGGGATGACCAGCTTGATGGCGGCAGAGGGGCCGACTACATCAGTGGTGGGCCTGGGAATGACTACATCGTCGGCGGAAATGGGGCTGATATCATCGTGGGTAGTACTGGTAAAGACACCCTGCTAGGGGACAATGGCCCGGCTGGTACGTCCTATGCGGGGGACGAGTTTAGGTATTTCTCGACTCAGGACAGCCTACCCGGAATTGACGAACGCGACCTGATTTTTGACTTCGATCCGGGGATGGATTTCATTGACCTGTCTAGGATTGATGCCGATGTATTTGCGGCGGGGAACCAATCCTTCGAGTTCATCGGGACCAATAACTTCAGCTTCTCAAAAGACGCGCCCGCTGAAGTCCGTTACTACAGCACCGGCAGTTCCGTAGTGGTACAGGTCAACGTCAGAGGGGCTTTCGCTTTTCCAGGGCCGAATATGGCCATTGAGATTGAGGGGATTTCTGCCCTATCGGCCAGTGACTTTATAGGCGTCAACTGATACAGGTGTCAACTGATACCATCGGCTCTCCAGGAGTAGAGCCGTTTGAGGACCGTAAGGTGCGTCAGTGCATAGTGCTGACGCACCTTACTCAGACGTTTCGAGTATTGATGTCCCCAAAGATCTTTGGCCTCTAAAGCTTGCCCTTACCGAAATTCGCCAGACTAGGTTACGCTGTCCAGCGTTAGCCCTCTTACCCCAGCGCCAATCCATGGAGACATCCTCAACCTATACGCCACCTAAAGTCTGGCAGTGGGAAGCTGAAAGCGGCGGCACCTGGGCCAGTATCAACCGTCCCGTCGCTGGCCCCACCCACGACAAAGAACTGCCCGTGGGCAACCATCCGCTGCAGCTCTATTCCCTGGCTACCCCTAATGGCCAAAAGGTGACGATCATGCTGGAGGAGCTGCTGGCCCTGGGGATTACCGATGCCGAATATGACGCCTACCCGATCAAAATTAACGAGGGCGATCAGTTTGGTAGCGGCTTTGTGGCGGTGAATCCCAACTCCAAGATTCCGGCCCTGGTGGACCACAGCACCGCCCCGCCTATCCGAATATTCGAATCCGGGTCGATTCTGCTGTATCTGGCGGAGAAATTTGGTGCCCTTGTACCGACTGAACCGGCTCAACGAACAGAGTGCCTGTCCTGGCTGTTCTGGCAGGTGGGCTCAGCGCCCTATCTGGGAGGTGGCTTTGGGCATTTCTACAGCTATGCCCCCACCAAGATCGAATACTGCATCGATCGCTTCACCATGGAAACCAAGCGCCAGCTAGATGTTCTCGATCGCCAGCTGGCCGATCACCCCTACATCAGCGGTAGCGAGTACACCATCGCCGACATAGCCATCTGGCCCTGGTACGGCGGACTGGTGTTGAACCGGCTTTACGATGCGGCGGAGTTTGTCGATGCCCCGTCTTATACCCATGTAGTCCGCTGGGCCAAAGCGATCGACGATCGCCCTGCCGTGCAGCGGGGACGCCGGGTGAACCGCACCTGGGGGCCCGAAGAGGAACAGCTGCCCGAGCGCCATTCGGATGGGGATTTTTCTAGCTAATCCTCCTCCAGTCGGCTTCTGACCCAGCGACGAAACTCCCGTATCCAGCTGGTTTCGCCGGTTGTTCTGCTGAGCTGCAAAAACCGAACGATATCTGTCCGCTGCAGCAGCGGCAGGGCGACTGAGGTTTCTCGGGAGACATAGGTCCCATCCACCAGGCAAAAAATCGTCAAACGATCTCCGTCGAAGCGCCATACTTCGGGTATCCCAAGGGCCTGGTAAATTTCTAGGCGGTCGATGGAGCTGTGGGTATGATCGACCTCAATCGCCAGATCGGGCGGCGGGTCAACGGTCAGGTCAATCACGTCCTTGCCCCGAACGGCCTGCTCGTTTCGAATGTAGTAGCACTCGTCGGGCTCTAGTCCCCGCTGCAGGTCTTCCCGACTCCAGGTGGTCGATCCAAGGCTGCGAATCTCGGTATCCGTTTCTTCGGTGGTCACTTCCACCAAGCGTCCCAGGCGTTTTTTATACGCCTCGTGGGGGGGCAGCGGCACCATAATTTCTAACCTGCCTCGGTCGTAGGTTAGCCGTTTTCCGGGCTCAGACTCTAGATCTTGGCTGAGGGCCTGGTAGGTCTCCCAGCTAATGCCCTGCAGCACCACCTGAGCCCGTGAGGTTGGGAACGCTACTGTCACTGATGGGTCTCCGTAGCGGCGTTGGTGGTTAGGGGATGAAAACAGTCTAAAAGCTGTCTCCAGACCTGTCTTAAGTGTAATCTCGGGGGTATTTTTTCGGCCTAAAACACCGTACCGTCGCTGATGATTTGAATGGGGGGCGGCCCACCGGGGCGCTTTTCCTGGGCAATGTGGCGGCCTGCCGTCCAGGTGCCTCCCTGGAGCACCTTGGCCAGGGGCAGCGCTTTCGGGCTGAGGCCCAGGGTTTTACGAATCTGATCGGCGGTGCGATCGAGGAGCATCACCGTCAGGGCCCGCCACTCTACCACCACGGTCGAATCTGGGGGGTGGGGTTGACTCACAATGGCTCCGTGGCGAGGCACGATCACCCCCAGATCTATAAACAGGCCGCCATTGCGATATTCGGCCAGGCCAGTGAGAGCATCCAGATCGGTAATGGTCAGACCCAGATCCATCAGGGGCTCCAGCAGAGAGTAGGTGAGCCACTGGGAGAGCTTATGAAAGGGCACCAGCTGACTGCCGGGGCCGGTGTCGGGCAGGGCCGGATGGGGCCACACGTCGCCGAGGGGTACCCCGTCAAGGCTGAGGCGGCCAGGCCAGATGGAGCCCAGCCCCTGGAGAATGGCCCGGAGCACGACGGGGGCAGGCAGGCTGCCGTCGCTGGCCTGATTGACCAAATAATCCACCAAACCGCCGGGGCGGGGCTGTTCTACACCGAATAGGTCTGGATACTGGGTGATCACAATCCCCAGCTTCTGCAGCAGGTTGACCCGTCCGGCCACCCCCACCAGGGGATTGTCCGGGCCCACCTGGAAGGCATCGGCCAGGGCTTCGGGGCTGAGGCCCTCCAGTCCCGCCGCATCGGCCTGGAGCGGTGACTCCGGCTGGCTAGAAAAGAGTCCCTGGCTGAAGCCGTGGAAGCTGGCGATCGCCAGTCCCTCCGATCGCCCAAATTCCAGCCCCGTCCCCGGTTCCCGGTAGCGCCAGTCGGCCCCGGCTCCGGCATCCAGCAGCACGCTGGTGACCGCCAAGTCAAACTTCAGGCGGGCCTGTTCTAAGGGCGAGAGCTGGCTGAGCTGGGGTTCCAGTGTCTCTAAGCGGCTCTGACCTACCACCTCAAAATGCCGCCAGCGGGAATGGAAGGGTACGGCCAGATCGGGATAGTGGGTCTGGATTACCCCCAACACGTAGTCGGCGGCGGCGGGGAGCCGGTCTAAATCGCAGGCGAAATGCTCCAGCTCTCCCCGGCAGGCCAGGTCGAAGAGCTGGGCGCAGCGATCGCGAATCGCCTCCGGGGTTTGCAGATAGGCAGCGGCATCCATCTACAGCTCTCGCCCCTGAATCTGGGCCAGTTCTGCTGGGGAGAGGGCCCCCTTGTCGCTGTAGTAGCCCGCCGCTTTTTTGGCCTCCATTTCTACCCGGGCATCCGCCGGAATTAGCTCGTCGGGGATGGGCACCCGTTCGACAATCTCAATGCCGGAGCGGGTGACGGCGTTGTACTTCATGTCGCTCATGGAGATGAACCGATCAATACGAGTAATCCCCAGCCAGTGGAGCACATCCGGCATCAGCTCCTGGAAGCGCATATCCTGGACTCCGGCGACGCATTCGGTGCGGGTAAAGTAGGCGTCGGCGCGATCGCCCCCGGTTTGCCGCTTGCGGGCGTTGTAGACCAAAAACTTGGTGACTTCCCCCAGGGCTCGGCCTTCCTTGCGGAAGTAGACGATCACCCCGGCCCCGCCCGCCTGGGCGGTCTGGATGCAGGCTTCGATGCCGTGGACCAGATAGGGACGGCAGGTGCAGATGTCGGAGCCAAAGACGTCAGAGCCATTGCACTCGTCGTGGACCCGCACCGCCAGGGGCTTGTCGGGGTCGGTGATGGCGCTGAGGTCTCCCATCATGTAGACGGTGATGCCGCCGATGGGGGGCAAAAATACCTGGAGGTCGGGACGGGTGACCAGCTCGGGGAACATGCCGCCGGTCTGCTCAAACAGGGCGTGGCGCAGATCCTCTTCGGTGATGCCCAGGCGATCGGCCACCCCCGGCAGGTACCACACCGGCTCGATCGCCGCCTTGGTCACCACCAGGTTGCCCCCGGCCTTCATAATCACACCGTCTTCGGCGATCCGCCCCTGGCGCACCTCCTCCATCAGCTCCGGCATCTGAATATGGGCGTTGGTGATGGCGATCGTCGGGCGAATGTCAAAGCCTTTTGCGAGCAGGGGTTGAAACACGTCCCCCACCATGGCCCCAAACGGGTCGAGGGAGACGATCTTGCCGGGGGTGCCCCAGCTGGGATAGGGGCCAATGGTAGCGGGCGGATCGGTATTGGTGAAGTCGGGGCGGTGGTCGGGGCTGAGCACGCCGCTGGCCACCGCCAAGGCCCGATACACCGCGTAGGAGCCGGAGTGGGTGCCGATCACGTTGCGGTGCTGGGGGTCGCTGACGGTGGCGACTACCGGTCCCCGCACCATCGGGTCGGCCTCGCCCCAGCGAATCGGCACCGCCTCGGAGCCGAACCGACTGGGGTGGGACGTGAGGACGATGTGTCGCCGCTTAGCAGTCTTACCGTTGCCGTTGGTATCTGTACCGAGATCAGCCATAGACGCCCTTACCTACTGCGATATGTCTTCGGCGTATAGAAATCACTACTCTAGCGCGTTGGCTGGAGTCAGTTGCGGGTTGGAGACTACAACAGCAATTCTCATTTTTGCTTTGCATTCACTGTTCGGGCTGAGCGATTGATCCAGCGCTTAGCACTCGGTCAGCCCTAGACGAAACGATGCTGAGGCTCGACCATCCTGAGCTTGTCGAAGGATATTGTTCATTGAGGCCTGTTCTGCAAAGGGGTTCGACAGGCCCACCCCGAACGCTTTTGGCCTTGGGCTTATGGGTACTGCCCTTAACTCCAGCTGCGTTGTTTATCCCGACTGCGATGGTCAACCGATAACAGCACGTGACTCGGCTAGCAGCCAGTCGTTCTAATTCTCTAATAAATTGGAATTCTTGAGTTGACGAGGAAACTGATCTTCAAGCCGATCGATGGCGGCTGACCCGATGCGATAGGCGTCGTCTAAGCAGGTTTGGTAAATAGCATTCAAGTCTAACCCAGGAAAAAACAGGCTCTCGGTAGCTAACTGGTACTGCTTAGCTTGTAGGGTGTAAATCGAAATTTGACGCCTGCGAATAATCCAGAGCTCTGGAATCTGATACGGCAGGTAGTCATCGACCGAGGTAAACGAGGTAATGTCGCACTCGATGGCTAAATCAGGAGGCGGGTCGGTCTGCCAGTCGATGCGCTGTTTGCCGACGACAGGTAGCTCTCCGATGTAGAAAAAATGGTCGGGAATGATGCCGCTGACCTCGGGTAAATCTAGGGTGGTCTCGTGGTACGAGTCGAAAGACAGTCCCCGATGTCGCAGTAACACTTTGACCATATCGACAATCACATCGAGCTGCTTCCCGTGCTCTGGCAGCGGGACCATAAAGAGGAGTTCTCCCTGACGATATTTGAGTCGAGGTTGGGGACAATCACCCAGGCGCTCTGCCATACTCTGGTAGTCTTGCCAGGAAGCGGGCACCTTAACGACGCTCCCGGCAGGCACAGCTATTTCATCGGGTTTGATGATCAGGCTAATCATTAGGGCGAGGGTCGGCAGCTATTGCGCAGGCTGAACACGGATGTGTTTCGATCATAACTGGTGAGGAGTGTAGGTCGAGCAGGTCCACTCAGGTGAAGGTTAGCGCTGCGGTGCCCATGGTGAGTCAGCGCTAGAATTGACTCAGCTTATTTAGCCCTGGGCCTATGAATACTGCCCTTAACTCCAGCGGCGTTGTTTATCCTGACTGCGACGGTCAGCCGATGACTGAAAGCGATGCTACCCGCGAATATCTGATTTATGCAGTTGAGGTGCTGCAGCTGCATTTTGAGAGCCGCAGGCAGGTCTATGTGTCGGGTAATTTGTTTGTCTATTACGAAGAAGGCAATCCCAAGGCGGTGGTTTCACCCGATGTGCTGGTGGTGTTTGGGGTAAGTGCCAAGCCGCGCCGCAGCTATAAGGCCTGGCAAGAGGGCGGCAAGCTGCCCGCATTTATCTTAGAGATTACGTCTAACTCAACAAAGGTAAACGACGAGCAGGACAAGCCCCGGCTGTATCAGCGGCTGGGAGTACAGGAATATTTTCAATACGACCCCACTGCCGACTACCTCTCTCCTCAGCTGAAGGGCCGACGGTTGGTCAACGGCAGCTACGAGGCGTTGCCGCTGCAGCAGACTGCTGATGGTGTTTCCTATCTAACCAGTCAGGTGCTGGGTTTAGAGCTGCATTTGAGGGATAGCCAGCAGGTCATGGGGGTAGCGCCGCTGCCTAAAGCGCTGAGGTTCTATGACCCGCAAACGGAGACTATACTGCCTAGCCGTAAGGAGGTGGAGGCGCAGCTGAGCCTCGCCCAGCAGGAGCGAGACGCGGCCCAGCAGGAGCGAGATACGGCCCAGCAGGAGCGAGATCTGGCGAATCAGCGGGCGCAGCAGCTGGCGGATCAGCTGAGGGCGCTCGGGGTTGAGCCAGAGGAGCAGGGGTAAGTTTGGGGTTTCCCCGCTGGGGACGCTTCGCGAACGACTCCGCTCACCCCGCGAGGTAAAGTGCCGAGGGCCGAACGAAGCGGTTTCGCATTCGACTCCGCTCACCCCGCGAGACGAGGTGCTGAGGGCCGAGCGGAGTCGAAGCCCGTCTTACAGATAATTATGCTTCTCTGCTTAGCAGCATTTGGCTAAAAAGCTCGTGGGTCTCGTCCCTCGACTACAACTGTCTAGCCGTTAGCTACGATAGTTCTAAATTAGCCAACTACTTGCCAATGGTGACTTCTTCACTAGCAGTTCCCCTTGGGGCAATTCGGCTTTCGCCGGGTAGTCACCTTTTGATTGAGGATGTCTCCTGGGAAGACTACGAGGGTTTCTTGACAGAGTTAGGTGAAACTCGCCGTAGCCCCAGGATTAACTTTTGCTGTCGCACGTTAGAGATGATGGCGCCGCTGCCTGCCCATGAACGGCCAAATCGAATCATTGCTGATGTTGTCAAAGTGCTGCTCGATGTTCAAGAGCGAGACTGGGAAGATTTCGGCTCGACTACGTTTCGTAAGCCCCAAGTGGCTGGGCTTGAACCCGATACGTGTTTTTACATTCAGCATGCTGAGCAGATGCGGTTGTGCGATCGCTTTGAGGTTGACCGAGATCCGCCCCCTGATTTGGCGATTGAATCGGACGTGACGTCTAAGACGACCTTTGAGGCATACCGGCTGTTGCAGGTTCCAGAGGTTTGGATCTACGCAAATGGTAGTTTGGTGATTCAGCTTTTGCAGAATGGGCAGTACCGGCAATCGCTCACCAGTGGGGTGTTTCCGAGTCTGCCGATCGCTGAGATGATTCCTGGACTGATAGAACAGGCTAGGCGGGTGGGGGCTCGCCGGATGCTGCGACAGCTGCGGGATGATCTGCCGAGTCAATAGGGATGTAGCGTGGGTCAAACGGAGGGCGACCCACGGAAGCTAAAAAGCTCGTGGATCTTGTCCTTCGACCCATGCTACAGCTTGTCAAAAGCTACTTCGATGGAGTCGTTGGTAAGACCCCAATTGTGCTCAAAA
>PYEQ01000192.1 GCA_003017785.1 filamentous cyanobacterium CCP5
GCGCATGCCCTTCCCCTGCGGGCTGATGGAGCGAGCGGTGAGCAGCGGTTTGCTGGCGGCCAACGCGATCTTGCGGCGCGAAGGGGTGCAGCGCCGTCCGATTCTCTCGGTCAACCCCGAAGGGGTGCTTAAAATTTAGGGATTGTCCCGGCGTAGGCAGATGATTCTCAGCGATAAGGCAGGTGTGAGATGGACGGATTAGAGAGCGCAGCGGTCACAACCCTCGAACAGCCCGACGCGGGCAGCAGCCAAGATTCCCCAGGCCCAGAAACAACGCTGGCCCCTAAACGTCCCCTGCGCGAGCTGGGCATCAATCTCAACCACTGGTACGTGGCGGCCCAGAGCAAAGAATTGGGCACAGAGCCTCTAGCGGTCACCCTGTGGCACCAGCCGATCGTGCTGTACCGCGATCGCGCAGGCACCCCCATTGCCGTCGAAGATCGCTGCCCCCACCGCCAGGTCAAACTCAGCGAGGGCACCGTGGTTGGCGACAACCTGATCTGCGCCTACCACGGCTGGCAGTTTGCTCCCGACGGCACCTGCGCCCACGTGCCCTACCTGGAACCCCAGCAAAAGCTGCCCACCTGCACCCTGCGGCAGTACCCAGTCAAAGAGCAAGATGGCTTTATCTGGATTTTCCCTGGTGAGGCACCGCTAACGGAGCAGGTCGCGCCCCTGCCCGTGCCCGAGTGGGAGCACCTCAACTTCATCGGCTCAGTGGCCACCATCGACGTGCAAGCCCACTACTCATTCTTAATTGAGAATCTGATGGACATGTACCACGGCCACCTGCACCAGGACCTGCAGGCCTGGACGCAACCGGTGCTGCGATCGCTCGAATCCTCCGATACCCGCGTGGATGCCCACTACGACGCCCAGAGCTATTATCGGATCAACAAAATCTGGTCGGTGTCCCAGCTGTTTATTCCCGCTCTGCGGCAGCTCCACCCCGAACCCCTAGATGTCAGCTACGTCTACCCCAACTGGGTGGCTACCCTGGGGCAGGACTTCAAAATTTGCTGCCTGTTTTGCCCGGTGGACGAAGCCCACACCCGTGCCTACCTGCTCCACTTCACCTCCCTCCAGGCGTTTCATCGGCTACACAAGCTGCCCGTGGGGTTCCGTCGCTGGATCAAGAACCGTCTATTCAACGCTGCTCAACCCCTGCTGGACGGACTGGTGGTGCAGGATGTGCTAATGCTGGAGCAGGAGCAGCAGTCCTTTGAGCAGTACCCCGATCGCAAAGGGCCCGAACTCAACCGCGCCCTAGTGGACGTACAGCGCCTGATTCGAAAACAGGCGGCCATGGACCCTCAGCGATAGGAAGTATGGCACCCACCCCCGGCACCCTCGCCCTCGATTTTGACGGCGTCATCTGCGACGGCCTGATCGAGTATTTTCAGACCGCCTGGCGGGCCTACTGCCAGCTATTCGAACCCGATCGCACTGCCCCCCCGGCGGGGCTAGCCGAACGGTTCTATCCTTTGCGACCCGTGGTCGAGTCCGGCTGGGAAATGCCGATTTTGATCTTCGCCCTGCGATCCGGCTACGGAGACGGAGACATTCTGCGGAACTGGAGCCAGATCGCCCCGGAACTCACCGCCGATGCCGAGCTGGATCGCGCCCAGGTAGCCGCCACCGTCGATGGAGTGCGCGATCGCTGGATCAAAGCCGACCTCGACGACTGGCTCAGCCAGCACCGGTTCTACCCCGGGGTGGTGGAGCGCATGGCCCAGGCCCAGGAATCTGGAACCACTCTCTACATCGTCTCCACCAAAGAGGGCCGCTTTATCCGGCAGCTCCTCAGTCGGGCTGGCCTAGACCTTCCGCGCGCTCAAATTTTGGGTAAAGAAGTCAAACGGCCTAAATACGAAACCCTGCGCCTGCTCAAAGCCGACCAGCCTCAGCCCCTCTGGTTCATCGAAGACCGCCTCCAGGCCCTGGTTGAGGCCTCCGAACAGGCGGACTTGCAGGATGTGGCCCTGTTTCTGGCCGACTGGGGCTACAACGTCGCTGACGACCAGCATCGGGCGGAGAAGAGCGATCGCCTCCACCTGCTGACCTTGGACACCTTTTCCAAAGGTTCTTCCGAATGGTTCGGATAAATCCCGGTGACTGTCTTAACCAGCATTGCTAATCCTTGGCCAGCGCCCCTGACTAGATTTCTATTCGCCAGTGCCAATCGGGCGGCCTAAAAACCGTTCGTAGCCTCGTTGGAGTTGTTCCTTCCCATGCCGTTCAACGAGGCTACCGTGGGCCATAATTATCCGCTCAAAATCCCAGCTCAAAACGTTTTTGACGGATCTTCTGACCGTCTCCTTTTCTGTCGTTGCGATGCGCTCCAACAGGGTTGGACTCAGCTGTTTGTAGGCCCCCAGCACCCTAGTGGCCAGCTGCGTCATCACTGGAAAACTCTCGTCAAAATTCAACGCCGCGTCAGTCAGGATTAACGTGCGGCTTGCCCTATGGAAGAATACACATTCGTTAAGGGCCTCAAAGCCAGCTAGACCCAGCGTTCTAAACCCATCGAAAAATACGAACTCAACCCCATCCTGGAGAAAATTCGCCTCATCCCCAATGATGCGGTCAATGGGCAGGTCTGGCTTTTTGGCTTCTAGTCCTGGAACTGCCCAAAATAGCGCCGTTGGATGAGCCCTTTTGAAATCGGCTGCAAACAAATAGTGATACAGATTGGGGGCAATGATGTGGCCAACCGTTCCAAGTTCATCAAGCTGACTGATGAGGGCAGCGCTCACTTGAATCGGGGAAATTACCGCCAGTTCCTGATTCGCCAGCCGGATCACAGTCATGCGAGTGCCAACGCTCAACCCAAAATATCTGAATGGCTGTTCAGCGACCCAAATATCTTCGGCAATTTCTCTAAGCATTCAAAAATCTTCAGAGTTTACCGCAATGGATGATTACCTGCCCGTACCACCAGGAACTACGGCATGGGGGCAAAGACCCTAGCCGGGCCATTCATCCTGGGCTTCTGCCTTGGTGTTGGTGCGTCGTTGGGGAGTTTCGCGATTAAAAGTCATGTGAATCGAGCGGGACTGCTCGCCGTCGGCAGCGATCGCCATGATCGGATAGTCGATGTTGCCATCCTGAAAGGACATGTGGAAGCGGAAGGTGCCGTCGGGCTCCAGCTGAATGGGCTGTCCGGCAATGGTAACAGTGGCGTCGGGCTCGGTAGCGCCATAGACGATCAGCTCCGCATCGGCCACGAGCCAAAACTTACGGGGACGAATGGGAGGAGCAGAAGCTGAAAAGCCCACTCCCGACATGGTCAGACCCGAGACATTTAGCCCAGACATTGTGGGCGCAGCCCCCAGCCCCATGCCTATCCCCGAGGGGAATACGTCAGAACTGATCGCCTGCTGGGGCATCATCGAACCGGGTATATGCTGCATGGATCCATAGAGAGAACCCGATAGCCGCTGGGCTTCGGCCCGCTGGGCGGCCGCATAAATGGGATTGTCGATGGGGGCTCCGCCGGGACGCTGCCCCGGTGGCACTAGGGTGGCCAACCTGCCTTCCCGCAGGTCTTGCTCCCAATCTACGCTGGTGAATAAATCCTCTTCCCAGTTGGAGGGATACACCGGCGGTATTCGCACCGAATTAGAGCCCGCTAGCAATAGCCAGCGGCCATCGTTGGTGAGATAGCCAATTTCTACCCGGTAGTCGCGATCGCTGATGGGAATTCGTAGATACCAGCTGCGGGCCAGCTCATCGCAGCCCTGCTGCTGCATGCTGCTGCCGGTGACGTCATAGAGCCGCAGGGCCAGCTGGGTGCCCCCCTGGCGGCGCAGTTCTTCCTTGTGCTGATTGGGAATATCCCAGTAGGCGTAGGCCCATTCTGGATCCCGAGGCATCAGCACAATCCGGCTTTCGCCATAGCCGCCGGGCAGCTCAGGCAGGCCGTCATCCACGTCTGAGAGGTTGATGTCTCGATCAACCGGACGGCCAACGACGTTATATTTGCTTGCCTCCACCGTCGACTGATCCTCAGTGCCAGAAACCGAGGCCGCTGCCCCGGCGGCCAGTCCGGCGGCTCCGGCAAAAGAAGTGCCTCCGGCCCCTTGACCTGGTCGAGTGGGGGGAGCATCCGAGGTGGGAGTCCCGTTGTCTGCGGTGGAGGGCACGGGCGATCGCGGTGGGACTGGATTGCCAGCCGGTCCCACGACGCCATTCTGATCTTCAGTGCCCATGCTGGCGACGGTGGGCGTAGTCCCAGACAGGGCCTCGGCTTCGACCACATCCGATTCAGAGCCGCCAGGCTCAGCGGCGGCCTCGGCCATCTCCATGACAGGCCTATCGGCCGCGGCAGGCGGGGGTGGGGGTACAGTCACGGGCTGATCGTCAGCAGAATCATCGGCTTCTGGACGGCGGCGAGATAGGCCCCAGGCCACAGCTCCAACCAGTACCAGGGGAATCAACCACAGCAGCCAGTTGGGATCACCGGCATCGGCATCGGCGGCGGGCTCCTCTGGGGCCTCTGCCAGTAAAATTTCACCTGCTTGAAGCCATCGGGTCTGATCAGCTGTAGGGGCGATCGCTGGTGCGACCCTGACCGCAGAGCCCTCCCTAAGCGGTTGCTGGGTCGCCAGGGTAGGTGAGGCGATGCCTAGGGACAACAGCAGAGTCAGCAGCAGGGAAGACCGATATGGCATGTCAGTGGCAAACGACGATTTATTAAACTTTACAGACACGCCTACTATCTCAGTATTTGTACGGGCAGTCAATCAAGCCAGTTCAGGCGTGATCGGCAATAAATGAGCAAATTTCTCTCTCAGAAGAGTCTTTATGAATAATGGATTCTAGGGACGGCACGATACGCGGTTGGAGGCAGCTTTATGACCGATAGCGCCGATGTTTAGACTGTTTCTTGGTCTTTGAGCGGGAACCGGGCGGGGTGCGATGGGCCCCAAAGTACTTTTCGCTACGGTAGCGCAGCCAGACCCTCAGAGCTTGAGGAATCTGATCTTTTTCGGCTTTAGTTAGGGTGTTGTAGAGGTCCAATGCTTTCTGCCGCTCTCCTCGGCAGGCGGCGTTGTTGTGGGCATCCCAGTAGCTGCGGGCGACACGAATGCGACGGCAAACTTCTTTGATTAGGGCCTGGCCTTCCAGGGGGCGGTCTGAACTCATGGGCTGAGAATCTACGGTTTTCTCTCTCTAAGCTGCCAGCGTTTATAACCTAGGGTCTATAACAACGACATATCGATATCAGCATCGGGCGGCAAAACTCCGTAGGGGGCCTCGGCCTGAATGCCGCATTGAACGCTCAGGGTCAGATCGCTCATGCCCCACACCTCAAAAAACTGCTCCGCCAACACCGCGCCCGCAATGGTCATGTCGCCGTCTTCATCAATCAGGCCTCCCTGCAACACCTGCCCGCGATCGGTTTCTAAATCCAGGCGCAGATCACCATTCTCCTGATGACGAATAAATAAACGGCCATAGGCAAGAACCTGTCCAGCCCGGCTAATAATGGTGCAGCGCATCGCTCTCTTCCAATAGGGTCAGTGCAGCCCAAGGGTAACCTACAGCCATGCCCCAGGGCCCGGATAGGCTAATGAATTTGCTTGAAATTCCGCCCAAACGGAAACAGGGCAATCACTAGCAGCTTTACGTGTTGCTTGGCAAAGGGTAGCCCGATGATCGTAATCGCCAGAATGGCCGCATGGGCCAGGTGGGCGATCGCGATTTCCCATCCGAACAAAACAATCCAGATCAGGTTAAAAATCAGCTTCAGCACCCCATTGGGGTTGTCATCTTCGACGATTTCTCGGCCAAAGGGCGTCATCGTCGCCCCTCCCAGCTTGATCGCCTGCAACCCAAAGGGAATCCCGATAATCGTCAGACATAGGACCAGGCCCCCCAGAATATAGCCAAGTCCGGTTAAAAACCCGCCAAAAATTAGCCAAATAATATTGCCGAGCAAGCTCATGGGCAGACCTTCAGTAAAACAGCCTCAGTAAAACAGATGGACCGGCAAAGCAACCCTTTCGATCGTTCAACTCCTCATTAAAGTATCTATGGCAATTTTTCTACGCCCAATTTTCATATGGGTGGCCAAAGGTCTGCTGCCAGATCGGGGCACATTGATGAACGTAATCCTGCGGTGTTGGTTAGACCATGACTCAATCAACCTCAAGCATGCTTCGCTGTTCGATTCAATTACTGACCTTAGTTTTTGGATTTGGGCTATCAGGATGGGGACTGAGTTCGTTTGGAGTCCCGCTCCTGGTATGGCTGAGTACAGGGTTAGTCATAGTCTATTTAATCTGGGTCGGCAAAGGAGGGATTTTCCCCGCTAGCGTCTGGATTACCCTGCTGATTAGCCTAAGCGTCGGCTTCGATATTTTCCCAACTTTTTGGCCCCAAGACCTGCACTACCGTCACTGGGCCAGGGGTCTGATGCTGATTTGGGCGGCGGCGGTGGCCGGTGCCTGGCTATTAGGTCGCTACGGCGAAGCCTTGGGCCAATATCCCCCCAGGCAGCGGCAAACTGTCCGACTGCTGACCCTGGGGGCCATGGCGGTGGGGCTGCGGTTAGGGCAGATAGTCCATCAGCTTTCAGGCCTAGGCTAGACAGAATACGGCCTGCCAAGCATCGAATATCCAGCTGTCATGAGGTGTAATGTGCGTTCAATGACTCGTTTGTTTAAAGCGTCCAATCTGGCCCCATCGCCCCGTCGCGATCGCACCCCAGCCACGATTCTCGACCTGATGACGCCATCGGTACGGGAGAGCCTCAGCGAGTATCAGCTCACCGAAATGGAGCGGCTGATTGCCCTGGCCCTACCCAAACCAGCACCCAAAATAGTCGATCTTCGCTTTGATATTGATTTGCTGGTCAGTCGATTCTACGTCGTGTTGTTTGTGGGCAAAGATCGCCGTCAAAGTGTCCGTCAACATTCCGTGTCTCCCCTGACTGTGATCGGCAACTGGCTAACCGCCATCGTGCTGCTGCTGGGGGTGAACCTGGCCGTTAGCCTGGCTGTCATGCTGCTGGCCTATCTGGTCAAATCAGCCCTCGGGATCAATCTTTTCCCAGGCCATTTTCGAGGCTTTGGAAAATAGCCTGGAACGTTACCCATCCCCATAGGCCCGAATCCGATCGCTGAGATCTCCAAAATTGTAAGCCTCCGTTTTGCCCATCTGGGCTTTCACCCCAATCCAGATCAGCGCGATTGCCATGGATACCACCACCGGCACGCAAAAGCTCACCAGCAAATCTCCAGCGAAGGGTAGCCCGTTCCAGGGGCTAAAGTCAGGGCGGGGAAAAAATAGAGCCCCCGCGGCAATCCCCAGCAGCGCACTCCAAAAGGCGATCGCCCCGGTGAGGCAGCGAGAATAGAGGCCAAACAGCACCGGAAACAGCGCCCCGGCGCAGACTAAATCTGCCAGTAAAAACAGGTAGAGCACGTTGTACCCCCGGGCAGCGATGGCGATCGCCGGGATGCCCACCGCCACGGTGAGAATCCGCGAGGCCCGTAAAATCCCCTGGGTTTTCAGGCGGGGGAACAGCCGCCTGAGGTCGGTGGTAAACACGCTGGCGATGCCGTTTAGCAGGGTGTCAAGGCTGCTCATCACCAGGGCCAACACCAGCACCAGCACCAGTCCCAGCATCCACACTGGCAGCCCCAGGGATTGAATCAGGGAGAAAAAGGCCCGGTCGTCGTTAAAGCCAAAGTGCATGGCCAAAATTCCCAGCAGCCCCGAAATCAGCAGCATCGGCAGGATCACCACAAAGGATCCCAAAAACGAGCGCCGCATCACCTGGCTGGTGCGGCAAGCGTAGACCCGCTGCCAGTTGGCCTGGTTAAACATCTCCGCCGCAATCACCGCAATGATCAGGGTGGAGCCAAACTTGATGCCAGGGCCGTTGTTAAAGGTCAGCAGCTGGGGAGCCTCCTGGATTACCGGGGCGATCGCCTCCCCCCATCCCCCGAGGGCCATCACCGCCACCCCAAAGCTCAGCAGCAGCAGCGGCACAATCACCACAAACTGCACCATGTCCGTAAAAATAGTCGCTTCTAGGCCGCCGACCGCCGTGTAGATAAACACCGCCGCGATCACCACCAGGGCCGTCACCACCAGGGGCACCCCGGCAATCAGCTCAACGGCTTTGGCGATCGCCGTTAGCTCCGCCGCCAGGTACACAAACATGTAGAACACGATGATCCCCAGGG